>JBLNBS010000022.1:0-48517 GCA_050260175.1 Patescibacteria group bacterium
ACCGGCCTCGCGGCTCGACGGTGCTCCCGGATCTGGAAGACGTGGCGATTTTCAAGGTGCATGGCCCTGAAGGGGTAATACGGAAACTGCCGGCCAATTACTCCCGCCAGACGGAAAGAATTGTACGTTTATGTGGGTTCGATATGTCGATTTATGTTACTCCGCCGATAGATAAATCGTAAACACAGACTGTGCATTCATTGTCTCGAAAACCATTTATTGTCATTAATTAGGGTGCGAAATGTAAGTTACAACACACCTCCAGGAAGATTTTAGCTTCACATTAAAATTATAGAGGCGGTGATGTGGCGAGTCAATCAAGTTCAAAGCGCCTGATAACTGCGTGAAAGGAGCAGACCTGCATGCCAGAAGAGAAATCCACGTTTCGTGCGGGGCAAATCCTGAAAGTTACGGGACCTGGCGCCAAGTCGATATGCCCAAGCGGACGGCACGTCAAGGTTTCCAGCGTCGAGGACGATGGACAGACCCTGTACCTGCAAGACCGTACGGGTAGCGTCTCGTGTTATCGGCTTGGTGCCGCCAGCAACATCGAATTGACGGTCACGAAGCTGACGGGATTCCCCCCGTCCGAGAAGTCCTGACACAAAAGGTTTATCCACGTGAGAGACAGCCTGCATGCGCGGGCTGTTTTCTTATTCCTGCGAGAGGGGGACGGCAATGGAACTCGGAGATGTGGCAGCCATCAAGCATTACTTAGCCCGCCTGGTCGAAACCCCGCCCCTGAAGATTGGGGCCGCGGTGGCCGCCTGGCTCGTCAATGCCCTGTATGGTCCGTCGTATGAATCGATCCTGGCGATGGTGGCCACGCTCTGGGCTTGGGATTGGGCCACGGGAATGACCGTGGCGCTTCTTAGCCCGGGCGTGCGGGTCAAAAGCCGGCGATGGTATCACGCCCTCGTCAAGCTTTTGGTCTACCTGGTCGTTCTGTCGATGGCGCGGCAGTTCAGCCGGGCGCGGATCGCGGTCGTCGGGATCGCGTTGAGTTCGGCGGCCGAGGGACTCATCATGGCCACGGAGGGCAAAAGCATCCTTGAAAACCTGCGACGGCTCTGCCAGATCGCCGGGGTGTCCATCCCCTGGCTCGCAGCACTATCCCGGGGCATCGACCGGATAGAGGAGACGATCTCCGCGCGGCTCCGGGGTGAGAGGAGCGGGAAACAGAGTGACCAAGCGTGAGTTCGTACAAAAAATCTTGTCGGCCGCCGAGGAGGCGCAGGCCAAGGGCGCCCGGTTCAACCTGGCCGTACTCTGCGCCCAGGCGGCGCACGAGTCGGGGTGGGGCATGAGCAAACTCGCCCTTCGAGCCAACAACCTCTTTGGGATCAAGGCAACCCCGTCCTGGAAGGGGCCACGGATCTCCATGAAGACCTGGGAGGTCTATAACGGCGTCAGGCATGACAACGTGCCGGCCTCCTGGCGCGTCTACCCGAATTACGCGGTGTGCATCTTGGACTATGCCGAGATCATCGCCACCCGGCGCTGGTTCAAGGCCGCACTCGAGCACCTGGACGATGCGGAGGCTTTTTTACGGGCGCTCCTGCCAGCGCCTGGCAAGCCGGGATGGGCAACCGATCCCCAGTATTTCGAAAAGGTCCGGGCGGCCGCGCGGCTTGTCGAAAGCCTTGGCGGCCCTGCCTGGGAGGTGAATGCCTGATGACCTTGATGAGCACGCAACGTGCCTGGAGCATCCTGTTCCGGCTGTGCCTGGTGGTCTTCATCCTGGGCCTGGCCGGGGGCTGGGGGCTGAATCATCTCTGGCATGCCTGGCGGGCACGCCCTGGCCCTGTGGCCGCGGGGGTCTCGATCCATCCGCCTGGCCCCCAGGCGACCAAGCCTCCTGTGGGAACGGCGCAGACCCCGATCTCGATCCACGGTCAGGCAACGGGAGCCGGGCGCAGGGTGTCGCAGGCCACAGCCGCGCCCAGCGGACGAGCCGAGCCCGCTGCGGGAGGAGAATGCGCAGCCGGCCGAGATCGTGTCCCAGGCGGGCAATGTGGCCTCCGGGGAGTCGCCCGCGCCGGCGCCGGCCGCCACCGAGGGGATGAACACCCAACAGGCTGCCTTCATGGTGGGCGACCAGGCGGCCGGGACGATCTCAGGGGAGATCGTGGTCGTAGCCGAACAGCCCGGCCGGATGGTGAACGAGCCCCTATCCCTGTCGGGGGTGTTCCTGGCGGAGTTCATCGGCCCTGGTCAGTTATCCCTAGACCTGGAGTTCGACAGTCCGGCCGTGTTGGATATCCCACGGCCACAGGAACCCTGGCTCAGATTGGGTCTGATGCTGGAGTTGGGCACCGGGTTATGGGCCTATGGGCAGTACCGATATGAGCTGACCGCCTTTGGCCCGGTCATCCTGGAGCTCTGGGCCGGGGCCTGGGTACCAGTCTGGCCGTTCAAATTGAGCGACACGCGGATCGCCGCCGGCATCGAGGCGGCAGTCGGGAAATAGAGAAGGGCGGGGATCGACTCCCCGCCCTTTTTTATCTATATAAACTGATGACAATTTACATCATGACAATCAAAGTAATTACTATAGAAGGAAATTAAGTAAATGACGAGAAATAGCGCTCTGTTATTAATTCCTAAAACAGGGGGTGTTTTCATGACTTGCCCGAAGTGCGGGAAGGAGCTTTCCGAAGGGGCCAAGTTCTGCATGGAATGCGGGGCATCATTGCTGCAGGCCATTGAGCCTGCGGCGGTGCCTTTTGAACAAGGAGCAGTTTTAGCCGTTGAATTTGGCCGTTCAACTTCAGTCAATTATACATCAGCAGTCGAAATGGCGCGCGATCTTCCAAACTATCGCGAATTCGGTAACGGGAAAGGCATTCGACACTATTTCGAAGTCGAATTAAAAAACTTCGCGTCGATAAGCGAATTGTTTGAGCTAGTTCGATACTGGAAATCAACCACTATAAGTGTTAATGGTGTAAAAATACCCCAGCATAAGATTCTTCCTGTTCTGTTTTGCTACCAGGAACGGAGCAAGTCTTATGATCCTGTCAAATATTGCTATGGCAAAGACGATGCGCATGATTATAATGATAATGAGATTGGTTGTAGGCACTGTGGGATTAACCCATTCGGATGGGAAGGGCTCACTGGATTCGGAGAAATGAGAAGAGACGGTACGTTTGTTGTTGATAAGAATCGTCTTATCTATGAAGTAGCTAAAAATCTTGAGGACTATATAATTTGTCCCGCACTAGATCGCGATAAAATTGAGAGGAAGTTACGATCATTTCCTGAGTCAATAAACCCAAGAATCGATAAAGGGTGGGAATACATAACTGAATGGGATGACGATAAACAAGCCAAAGTTGCAATATCTATTCGGAGAAAAGCGGCTAAAAAGGGCGGATACACTGTCGGGCAACAAATCACCGAAGCGGTTAGTGCTTCTGAAAGCGGAATGAATAAAGCATCAGGTACATCTGGATGCATGGGGTGTGGATGCCTTGTCCCAATAATCGTGTTCTTGCTAGTGAGCGCTATTATAGCCATAGGGCTTCTTGTTTAGAATCGGTGCCGAGGTGCCATGTCAAGACGGGCGGGGGTGGCCCCGCTCTCTTTGCCGCCTTGTGATGTCAGATTTTCGCCAAACAAAACTTTGACAGTGGGATTGACACCTGTTCTAACATGGTATACCCAGGCAACTCAAAGGGCGGGGTACAAACCCCGCCCTTTTCCGTCTCTATCACCTGATGTCTAGAAATCCTCGGTACCAGTGGCGGCCGCCGGCTCTTCCTCCTGGTCGGCCGCATCGCCCGCGGGCGCCTCGGTGTGTTCCTCGCCGACAGTGATGGCGTCCAGGCGCGCGTAGATCAGCTCCACCTCCTGGCGGACCTGGGCGCGCTGCTCATCGGTGGGTTCATCTATGAACACATCCCCATCGGCCAGGATGGTCTCGACCAGGTCGTCGATCTCCGGCCGCGGGTCGGCGCCGGCCAGCAGTTCCTCGGCCGTCTCCCGGATGGTCTGACGCCACTGGTGATCGGCAAAACGCGCCTTCGCGTCCATGACCAGCGGCTGCACTCTGGCCTGCAGTTCATCCTGGGCGGCCTCGGTGTTCTCCGTGCTACAGGCCGAGGACATCGCCGGCAGGACCTTCGCCACCAGTTCGTCATCGGTGAGCTGCGACGCCTCGTCGACGATGTCCTCCAGGGCCGCGAACGTCTCCAGTTCGACCAGGGCGGCGAAGGCGTCTTCTCGAACCCCGGCCAGGGCCCGGACAACGTGAGGCCGCGCCTTCTCGATGCGCTCCTCGACGCTCCCCTTGACCGGCCAGACGGCGATGGCCACCTGCCCGATCAGCTCCTCGAGGGGGAGCCCGGGATCCTTCTCGTGCATGTCGCGCGCGACCCGCGCCGCGTAATCGGCGAACCGCGCCTCGGCCTGCTCGGGAGTTTCCTCCTGGTCCTGGCCGGCCTGGCGCTCGCTGGCCGCGAAAACGCCGCCGAGTTCATTGTCCTGTGGGAATTTGAACAGGTATTCCTGGCCTTCGACGTAACTATCCGCCCTTTCCCGCGAGGTAGTTTTAATCTTCCCAGACAACTCAATCCCGTTGCCGGAGGAGATGACACGCCTGAACCGGATCGTCCAGGTAACGACGCCATCTTCACTTTCCGAGGATGACTTTGCGATACAACGAAACCGCATTTCGATCATGTATCAGCTTTCCTCCTTCTCTCCCATTACCAGCCAAGCTCGTCGACTTTCCACTCTTCGATCCCGATAGTCACCTCCTCGCCGATCGCCAGGGTGTCAGGATCCTCGATCAGGCTCTTGGGTACCCACTGCTGATCCGTACCCACCCGCAAAAGGGCGGCCTTGTCGGTTAGATGGATAACCCGGGCGACCACATCAACGTGGTCGTGTCCTTCGTCGAAGTCGTACACGGTTATCTCCTTCCAGGCCAGGCTGCCGTCTATCCACAACCCGCACCTCCCCGCTCGCCATGTACGGGGCAGGATCGGCGAAGAACACCTGGCCGCGAACACCTTCTGGCGGGAGGTAATCGTCGAGCCAATACAACACGAATTCACAACGCCCCATGCCGTCTGGCCCTGCTAATACCTCCATCACGGTCTCTGTTTCTGCCGTTGGCTTGCAATCGTCCGGGATCATACACTCTCAGTCGCCTGGGCCGACTCCCGAGCTTCAATCTCGCGCTTTGTCTGGTTGCAGAACCGGCACACTGTCAGCGGTTGCATACCCGCGTCGGTTATGACCATCCGTTCCACGAACTCATGGGGGCGGGGCTCGAGGTGTCCATCCGGCCCTTCTGCGAGAGTCGTTCCGCAGGTCTTACACTGCACACAACTCGGCGGGGGATAGGAGCCGACCCACTGCTCGTTGCCGCATTTGCACTGGTAGTACCTCAAGGGCTTCCCTCCTCGTGATGATTCCCGTATGGCTTATTCCAACACTCCTCACAGGTTTTGCGGCTATGGCCGGTCTGGCAAGATCCGTCGTCACACCTGGGCAGGCCATCGCCGAGAACCTGGCCCGGGCAGGAAGAGTAGATGATGCTCTCTTGAAGCGCCTCAAGGCGCATTTCAACGGCTTTTTTGAGCCTGGTCATTGGCGGTTATCCTCCCTTCCCGGCTATACGGCCGCCGACCGTTCCGCCGCCTCGAGCGTAAGGACTCCACGTCTGCGAAGCTCGAAGAAGCAACGGGCACAGGCCTCCACATCGCCGTTGGCGGTATGGGCGCCTTGGATTGGTTCGTTGAAAAGGATCTCATGGAGTTCGCCCAACTTGGGCCATTTCTGGCCAGGGAGGCCGCAGAACGTTCGTGTCTTCATCATGGTGCAGATCCGTGGTAGGTTCATGAGACTCATGAGAGGTGCCCGGAGGCCTTCTCTCACCATCTCGGCGCCGACGACCTTCATGTCGAAATTGACACTATGGGCGACCAGGACCGGCCGATGGTAGTTCAGGCACGCGCCGAAGTCTTCCAGGACCTCACGCAGAGGCCATCCTTCCGCCATAGCCCGTTCGGTCGTGATCCCGTGCAGAGCCGCGGCATGCTCCGGGATGGTGAATCCCACCGGCCGGACTATGCGACTGCAGAAGCCGATCAGATCGCCATTGTCGCTGTGTATCTGGTATGCAAGCTGAACCATCCGCGGCCAGTTGTTCACGGCGGTAACGGGCGCGCTATAGTCGCGGGGCACGCCGGTGGTCTCGGTATCAAAGACGAGGATCATGGTCATTCCCCTTTTGCGGTTTTCTCGTTCCAGGCTTCCGCCTGTTCTCTGCGGATTCGTTCTCTCAACGTAATGAGGGCCAGGAGTTCGTGCTTTCTCAGGTCGTCGAACCTGAGAAGGGTTTCAATGACAGCCAGGACAGTCTCAACGTCCACGCTATTTGCCATTTGGGGCCTCTGTGCGCCACGTTGTTTTACATGATCTGCAGATATACTTGATATAAGCTGCCTTTTCTGTTTTCCCGGTTTGATCGGCCACCATTTTCCGGTGGCAATTGGGGCAGATTTCAACGTTCTTTCTCGTCAATGATCGAATGTGTTTCCGCGCTTCCGCCTCAGGGTCGCGCCCGGTGCCGTCGCAGAGTAGACATTGAACGTAGAGCGATGTCTCATTGGGGTAGGCTTTTCGCAGAAACAAGTACCCGCTCAACCAGGGCTCCTCTTTGGGCGCCTCTGTGAACTCTTTGCCGCCGGCCCCATCGCAGTCCGGGCAGAGTTCATCCAGTGGGATCCGGGACCTTTCGCGTTTGCTGTAAACCCGGGTAAAGCGGTTAAGGTTTTCAAGGCTAATTGTCGCTGGCATTTCAAGTCACCAACTCACTGCATCGTTTGTGATGAAAAAACATCTGTCCAAACCTTGCTAAATCAGTAATCTCCACGTACGGCTCGTTACCAATGGGTTCCCCGCAGCGAGAGCAATGAACGTCCTTGACTTTGTCCAAGTCGTAACCCCACTTCGGGTGATACCGCTTCCCCGGCTCCGGCCGGCACAGTCCGCAAGTGCAATCATCTGCCCTTTTGGCCATCTCTCTCTCCTCTCGATGCAGCCCCGATCGGCCCGATCGGCGTGATGATGATCTCCATCCAGGGTTCAGGTCGCCCGGCCAGGTCTGCGAACACTGGCAGCCCGTCCTCGACGTAGCGCACCGAGTCATCCACCAAGAGGAAGCCCTGCAAGGCGTCTTTGAGCCATTTGTACGAGTAGTTGTCCAGGTCTCGCCGGCGCCCGGGATCCGGGAGGTGAAGGATCGCCGTAATCCGGACCCGAGACCGATACGCCCGGAACCGGCCCGGCGCCCGACGTTCGTAAACCATAAGCCACTTCCGAACGTCGGCAACCCATCGCCCTTTCAGAGCGGCTTTCTGATGCCGGTTCATGTGCTCGATCTCGTTGCGGCTGGGATAGGTGAAGGGCAGTTCGAACCGAAGCTCCTCCTCAGTCGCCCGGTACCGGACCTCCGGCGCCGCCGGCCGGGGACCCCTCCCCCCTCTCCGCTGGGGGGCCAGGGCCGCCTGCACGTGCGCGGGCATGGGTAGGCCCAGGCGCCTGTAATGCGCCCGGACCCACTCAACTGACCGCCGGAGACCGGCCTCCGCTCCCGTCATCCGCGCGGCTCCCCGGCCGCAGCCGCCTCTTCAGGGGCAGCCTCCATGTAGGCGACCAAGAATTGGCGCTGATCCTCCGGGGAGTAGATCGGGGCTATGTTGACGCCGCATTCCAGGCAAGGGACAACGTGCGGCGCGACCTCCGTTTCGAATATCCGCCGGGCGCCGCAGTCCTGGCATGTGATCTCCACCTGTAACACGGAGCCTTTGCGGCCGATGATGCGCGCGTTGGGCCGCTGCTCCTTGGGTACCAGTCCGGCAATAACGCCACAGGCAAACACGAATATGACGAGGGCTAGCACGATGTGCTCCGACATCACGACTTCCCCCCTTTTGCGGCCTCCGCGGCCAACACTCGAGCACGCAAACCGACCAGGAGTCGGGCCGCCTTGCGCGCATCATCACGGGTGAAGTTGCCTTCACGTCGAAGCCGCCGGGCTACAGTTTTCTTTGAGTCGTTCACGCCGATGGGGATCTCGACCACTGTCGATCTCTCCTTCCCGTCAACCACGTTGATACACTGCGGGTCCGTTTCGTCGAGGAACTTCTTGAGACGGCAGTCTGGATTATGACCATGGGCCTTGAAACACCCGCAGATCTCACATAAAAGGCCACTAAGGCCGTCAACCCATTCGAATTCGAGGAGCAACTCGCGCGCGTCCTTGACCAGCCGAGTCAGCATTTTGACACCGAATCCGTCCACTAAGAGCGCCTCCGTCTCTGTTCTGCAATGGCCGCCAGGGCCGGCGGTAACTCCTGGACGGGGAAGCGCTTGGCCAGCTCTCCTTTGACCCAGACAGGCACCCCGAACTTCCTGCATTGTCCGATCAGGCTCTCAACTCGACGATGATCCGTAGGTGGATATGCGCCAGGGCCCGTCAGTTGGCCGATAACAACCCAGTCAATCATGTGCGCCATAAAGTATGGGACTAGATCTAGCCGCTCGCGAAGCGGCTCGCAGCTGAGCCATTTGCAGGTATCCTGGGGCAGCCCGCCGAGGAAGTGGATGCGGGCGATCTCCGCCTCGTTGTCCTCGACCGTCACCCCGAACCACCAATTCTGATACATAGCCCAATCCTCGTGCTCTCGTTTCCACCGCCGATACTGCCGGACCATGTTCTCGGGGCACTTGGTCAGGAACAGGTGTGCATGCCGCGGGGGAATTGGGATAGACGGCTTCAGGGCGCACGCGGTCAGAACGTCCTGTTGATGCTCGGCTGGTACCGCCGGATGCCACAGGTCGCCCATGTCCTGGACGAAGAACCGCTTCGGCTGTCCCGTCACGGGGTAGAGTTCCGGGAGCCGCTCGGGGTGCCAATGCGGCACGAAAGCACGGCACTCGGGACACTCGACCAGGTTACGCTTGGCGAACCGATGGGCGAAGCAATATGGACAGCGCTTCGGGTCCGCAGCCGTTCCTTCCGGGCCGTAGCACCCCCAGCCGAGGGGGTTGACCGTCTCGTCCACGTAGTCGATCCGGGTCAAAACGCCCGCCTCCTACGGTATGCCGTGTGCATCCAGTCAGGACACTGAGCAGCCTCCCGAGGGCACACGAGACCGTCAGCCTTGAGACGCGCGACCGCGGCCTTGATGATGGGTTGACAGAGGCGATACTCGTTTATCTGGCCGCGTTCGTATGCCTCAATCGCCCGCGCGCCATCCGGAGTTCGAGTGTAACGGACACGCTCCGCCACAATCGCCTCCCCTGCCGGCCATGGCATGCCCTGTATCTGTGGCGGAACGAGGAGCCCGAGCTTTCCCCGGGCCAATTCCTGCTGGATGCCGAAGAGTAATGCCTTACTGAGACGAACTTCCTGCTCTATGGTCAATGTTCAGCCCTCCCCAGAAATGGATATAGCCCGCCAGGAGGTCAACCCCCGGCGGGCTTCGTGGTTATCAGGCCGCGGGCACGATGGCCAGTTCGCGCCACTGGGTCGCCGGCAGGGTGATGATCTCGCCGCCGGCACGCTCCAACTCCGTGGCCCTCTCGTAGTCCTCGGCTGAGTTGGCCAGATTGGTCACCGCGTTGGCCAGGCCCCACTGACTGAGATCCCCGCCCTCGACCAGGCGCTGGAGCAACCCGCCCCGCTCGTGCTCCCGGAAGTTGAACCGTTCGATAACACGATCCAGGACGGTCTCGACCGGCGCCTCGATCCGGCGTGTGCTGGCGTCCACGACGGTCCCGCGGAGCTTCGTGAACTCGGCTTCGTCGAAGGCGGACCGGATCACGTCCTGGACCTGCATCATGAAAGCCTTGTCGGTTGCTTTGCGGGTCTCGTCGCGGAAAAGCTCATAGAGGCTGTCCATCCCTTCAGCGCGCCGGCCGAGATGGAACTTGCGCATCGCGCGGTCATTGATGACCGCCCCGTTCAAGCAGACCAAACGATAGAGCAGCGGTTCGACCGTGACGGCACCGAGGCCAACCTCTGAGTTGCTCAAGCAAAGGCCGGCTTGTACCACGTCGCCAGGCTTGACCTCGAACGTGAGGCGCTGCGTGACGACCTTGATGTACAGGTGGTTGTCGGTGACCTCCGCCGAGACAACCTGCACCTGGCCATCGGCCAACAGGATCGGCAGGGCGGCCTCGGCCAGGTCGTAATTGTCGATGGTGCGGTACCGGTCGGAGAGGAACGCTCTGACGTTGCCGTCCAGGGTCCGGATCAGGCGCGGGGTGTTCTGGCGGCCCAACCAGAAGTTCAACTCGTTCGCGGCCATCATGGGGCTGGCGTCCTTCAGGCGTTTGTAATACTTGGCCGGGACGTCGGCGAACTCGCGGATCTGGTTCTCGGCCAGGCTGGTAAGGCCGAAATGCTCGCGCTCTTCGTCGACCTGATGACTCTTTGCGTTCAGCGTGGGGTAGAGATCCAGAGCGAGCGGCATTTCGCCGTCGTCTTGCAGGGTTTTGGGGACGGGGATGACCTCCATCAGGTTGGTCGGGGCGACGTAATCCTTCTTGGTGTCGAGCTGGCGTTCCAGCTCTTTCGCGAGGTCCACGAGTGAACGGCCTTCTTTCATGAGTCCATCCTCCTTTGCCGGGTTGACCGGCGATATGAATTAGCTGGCCACGAACGGCCCGAAGGTCCTGAGCCCGAGACTGGACACAAACCGCCTCGCCCATCCCCAGTTCCGCGGCTGGTACCGCAAGATACCGACCATCCCGCGGCGGGTATGGAGCCCGATGTGTACCGCGTCCACGACTATCTGCATGCCGCGCATGCCGCCACCTCCATCTTGCTGCTGTCAACTAGTGTATGACATCATGATAAATCGTCATCGAGGATTTGTCAATAGCCCTGATGCAATTTGACAGCAGGGGGCGGAGACGTTTTCCTCAACGCCGTGCCGGTTGATTACTATTGATTGTGGTAGATATGTGTCAATATCTGTCGCACGACAGACGAAAGGGGTGATATGCAGGTGCTTTGTGATGAATGCCGCGGGGAGATCGCCGAGAGGTTCACGGACAATGAATGGTTCGTGCTGGCGACACTGCAGCGTCAAGAGGCGAAGGACCGGGCGCGCGCCATGAGCAGGGAAGATGTCATCGCCGCGTGTAAGCAACCTCTCTCGATCTCCCGTCTGCGTGACAGCATCATCCGGCTTTACGCGACAGGCATGATTGCCATCGCGCCGGGGCGGGTCGGGATGATGTGGTTGACGCCCGACGGCGAAATGGCGCTCAAGCATTTCAAGAAGTAGGAGTGTGATGAGTCGATGGGAATCAGACTCGGAGTCGTGGGGGTGGGCCAGGCCGGCGGCAACATCGCAGCCGAGTTCGGCCGGCTGGGTCACGAAAAGGCGGCCATCAACCTGAGTTCGGCGGACCTGCGGTCAATCGAGGATCAGATCCCGGCGCGCCTGTCGCTGGAGTCCGGCGCCGGCGCGGCCAAGGATCCCGCGGAGGGATTCCGGGCACTGGAGCGAAACGCCCAACGGGTGATGGAGTTCTTGCGGCAGCAGTTCGCGGAGTGCCAGGCGATCCTGGTGTCATTCAGCCTGGGAGGCGGTACGGGTTCCGGCGCCGGCCCGGGGGTGGTGGATCTGGCCGCGAATGTATTCCCCGGGCGGCCGGTCGGGGCCATCGTCGTGCTCCCGGCCACCGAGGAGGCGATCGTCGCCCAGGAGAACGCCGTCGAGGCCTTCGCCGACCTGAGCCGGGTACGTGCCGGCGCGGTCATGGTCGTGGACAATCAGCGGGCGTTTGAACTCCTGCGAGTGGAGAAAGCGGACGCCGGCCGCCGGGAGTTATTCGAGGCGACGAACGGCACAGTCGCCAGGCTAGTGCATGATCTCCTCCAGGTGCCCAGCCTAGCCAGTGAACTCGGGAACGTGGATGAGGCCGAGGTCCTGGCGCTCCTCGCGGAGCGGGGATTGATGGTGATCGGCGAGGCCATTCTACCCAACGGCGGGCCGGCCAACAGCGCGGACACCGCGACACTCGTTCAGTATAGCTTGGAGAAAGGTGTGTTCGTCCCGGCCGCGGGGCGCGCGACGAAAGCGGCCGTGATCTGGCAGGCCCCCGCGGACTGGACCCGCCACCTACGGATACCGGAGGTTCTCGATCCATTACCGGGGGAAGTCTTCGAGGGGATCTATGACGATTCGCGCGGGCGCATCCTGACGGTCTTGACCGGTCTGCCTTGGCCACTCGGCCGGCTTCATGACATCGAAAGCCGGCTGGAGGCGTCCAGGTCGGCCATCACCGAGGCGACGGCCGCGGCTCAGACGATGGATTACTCCCCCCGGGTGAGCCCCGTACTGTCCCGCCGCGGGGCGGCCGCGGACGGTGATGAGGTGAGCGTGGAGGAGATCCTCGGAAGGCATCGTAGACGGCGGTGATCCGAGAAACGGCGAAGCGGGGGAGAGGCAGCTCACCCCCGCTTTTTTGTGTTGTCGAAGTTGAAATCAGATTGTAATCAAAAGGCCGGAAAGGGGCGAGAAAGACGGGTAACTAGCCAAGAGGGAAATGCATAGATAGCTGCGGATGGAGGAATTCTGAGGCTGCCCGAGAAGTTTTCAGTGAACTGAAAATCCCCGTGTCGGCGGTTCGATTCCGTCCCTTGGCACCATTTTTATACCTGGGGACGACAGAAACCCGGCCATCCCGACCAGCGAGGCCGACGGTGTCTCTGTGGAGTTCCCCGATCTGCCGGGAACTGCTCCCGCGTACTACAAGAGGCCTTGAAGAGCCAATTGGGGGTCATGGGTCCAGTCGGGGTTCTTGATGGCATTGGGCATCAAAAAGCCCCGCGGTTACGACACAAGGCGGGGCTTTTTGATGCAATTAGCATTTCACTATGCACGGGGGTCTGCCGCTATCGGGCGGATGCTTGCCGGAAAAACCCTAGAAGCGGCCGCCGCAGCAGGCACAGAGCACGAGGATGAGGAGGATCAGACAGAGGCACCTATTGTCAAAGATACCGCCAAGGATGTCCCCGCTCATTCATTCAGCCTCCAACTAATGCTTTAGTCCCAGTACGTACAGTTCATTCCGGTTCACGAGAAAGCGCGCTTGTTTCAACCGGTGTCCAAGACCGGTTTACAACGGGATACCGTTTTCGCGGTGGTTTTGGGTCAGTGCGTTTGTGCCAGTCCCGGGATTATCATATGAACGGCTTGTGGTATTTGCTGTGGTCCAAAAGTGTAATGTGCCCAAGGTGCAATTCCCGCGAACGGCGCCGCCGAAGCGCCGCATGGCGGCGCACGGCGGCCGGATTGATGCCGGGAGAACCGTATACAGGATTGGCCGTATATGCCTCCGGGGCGCCTGCGCTCGTGGCATACTACTGGCCATCCGGCCAGGTCAAAGACCGTGCCGATGTCCCGCTGGCCTTTCCGCCGGATGCACGGCGTAAAGCGCCCTATCATGTCTTATGCTGGGGATAGCAAGCGATAAGGAAGGTGTCTCGCGTGAAAAGACTCACCCGCAGCAGAAACGACGCCAAGCTGGGCGGGGTCTGCGCCGGCCTGGCGGACTATCTGGAACTCGACCCCACGCTCGTGCGCGTCATCTTCGTCGTTTTCGCCCTATTTACCGGCGTCGGCCTCGTGGCCTACTTCCTGCTCTGGATCGTGATCCCCTACGAGGACCGGGCCGGGGCGGACGCTTCCGAGACCGCCAGGGAGGGTGCGGAGGAGATCGCGGCCCGCGCCAGGGAAATCGGCGAATCCATCAGGGAGGGCAAGGGCCGCACCCAGGCTGGATTGGTCGCGGGCCTCGTCCTCATCGCCCTCGGGGGATTGATCCTCCTGCGCAACCTGGGCTTCTGGTTCCATTGGCTGGATTTTGGCACGCTCTGGCCTCTGCTACTCGTGGCGCTGGGCGTAGCCCTGCTCTGGCGCAGGACGAAAGGGGACTGAAGACCGATGGACGAGCGTCAATGCTGCAGGCCAAAGAGCCTGGTCGGCCCCGTGATCCTGGTGGGCCTGGGAGTCATCTTTCTCCTCAACAACCTCGGGCGGCTCGAATGGAGCGTCTGGGAGGCCATCCTCCGCTTTTGGCCCGCGATCCTGATCGCCTTCGGCGTGGAACTCGCGCTGGGCAGGGGTTCGGTCTGGGGATCGATCATGGGAGCCCTTGCCGTACTGGCCGTGGTCTTCGTCATGTTCGCGATCGTCAGCTTTGCTCCCCTGACGGCCCACGGCCCGTTTTTTGGCCGCGACTATACCCGTAGTCTTGTGACAAGGGATGTCAGCTTTCCCTTGCACGGGGAGACAGAAGCCGAGGTGGAGATCGAGGCCGGCGCGGGCCGGTTGGAGCTTGGCGCCCTGGCGGCGGAGAACGATCTCCTGGCGGGCACGATCGTGCTGGCCAGGGGGGAGAGCCTGGAGCAGGACTACAGTGGCGGGAACGGCCGGGCGCATCTCTTGCTCAAGAGCCGCGGCAGGTATCTCTTTCCCATGCGCGGGCGGCACTGGCGCGACAGGCGCTGGGATCTCCGCCTCAAGCCGGGGCTGCCTCTGCTGCTCCGCATCCGCACTGGCGTGAGCGTCGCCAGGCTCGACCTGGCAAAGCTCAAGCTGACACGACTCGAGCTTGAGAACGGCATCGGCGAGGCCGAGATCCGCCTACCCGCGACCGGCCGGTACGAGGTGAGGATGGAGGGCGGCATCGGCAAGGCCGAGGTATTCGTGCCCAAGGGGTTGGCGCTGCGGATTCACGTGATCAAGGGTCTGGGCAGCGTGGATCTGCCCGAGAACATGGTGGGAGGCGACGGCATCTACACCACCCCGGGTTATGAGGAAGCGAAGGACCGCGCGGACATCGAGGTCGAGGGCGGCATCGGGGAGATCCGGTTCGTCATGGAGGCGGACGATCAAACGATCTAGACTAGAGATACCGCTTTTACGAGAAGTTACCTCAGGCGGGCTCCCACCCTTCGCGGGCCGGAGCCCGTTCTGCGCTCCCAGGAGATCTTTCCCTTGCCCGCCCCGCCGCGGCCGGTTATGATGGATGACGGAAACCAGGCCAAGCGAGGTGCAGTGCGGTGGCACGCGAGGTTCTGACGCCGCCGGCGCTCGCGCTCGGGATCGGCTCCGTGCACTGACCAAAGGGTAAAAAGTCGGTGTGCCTTGCCCGGAGCCGGGGTGCCGAGTAGCCGACGCCGGAAAGAAGGACCAAATGGCCCTTAGGGGGGTTCCTTTCGCATCGCCCGGTGGGCCGCGTTGTCCCGTCTTCGCGGGCGTCGACAAGGCTTGGCTTAACGGCGATCCCAATACCGGCCATTCGCTTTGAGCGGTCGTTTCCAACCCGGCCTCTGCCCGGCTGGCGCGGCCGGCCGGGGGATCGCGATCCTGTCTTCTAAAGCCGCGGGCGGCATGCCGCCTGCGGCTTTTTTTATCCGGATTTCGAAAATCTGGACTGGTTGAACCACAGATTTCACTATGCCCCGACCACCATATCCGGAGGGAATCGCCATGAGTCTCCTGTCCTTATCCGAAATCGGCAAGAGTTTCGGCACCCGCACTGTCCTGAACGGAGCCAGTCTGCGCGTGGGGCGGGGCGATCGCGTCGCCCTGATCGGCGCCAACGGCTCGGGCAAGACCACCCTGCTCCGCATCGCCGTGGGGCTCGACGCGCCCGATATAGGTGAGGTCGTCCGGGCCAGGCACGCGGGAATCGGCTACCTCGCGCAGGATTTTTCCTGGTCGGGCAATGGGTCCACCTACGAGGAGACGGAAAAAGCGCTGGCGGACATCCTGGCCCTGGCCGGCCGGCTCAGGCGCGTGGAGGCGGAGATGGCGGCGGCGGACGAGAAACGTCTGCCCGCCCTGGAGCGGGAGTACAGCACCCTGACGGCCAGGTTCGAGAGCCTGGACGGCTATACCGTCAGCACCCGCATCAGGGCGACCCTGACCGGCCTGGGCCTGCGGGAGCAGGCGCTCGACCTGCCCATGGAGCGCCTGAGCGGCGGGGAAAAGATGCGCGTGGCCCTGGCGCGCCTGCTGCTCCGCCGGCCCGAGCTCCTGATCCTGGACGAACCCACCAATCATCTCGATCTCCCCGCCACGGAATGGCTCGAGGAGTTCCTCCGCCGTTTCGTCGGCGGTGTCCTGGTCGTCTCGCACGACCGGTATTTCCTCGACCGGGTGGCGACACGCGTGGCCGAGCTGGCCGGGGGCAGGATCCGCGAGCGGCACGGCAATTACGCGACCTACATCGCCCAGCGGGAGCGCGAGGCGGAGCATGTCCAGGATCGCCAGGCCAGGCTGGCGCGGGAGATCGACCGCACCGAGGCGATGGTGCAGAGCTACAAGTCCAAGCGCGATTTCGTGGGCGCCCGGAGCAAGGGCAAGGCCGCGGAAAGGTTGCGGCGGGAACGGGCGGAACTGCTCGCCGGGGGTCCGGCCGCGGCGGCGCCCGCGCCGCGCTTCCTCGTGCGCGGGGCGGATCACGTCCCAGCCGAGGTCGTCAAGGTGGAAAAGCTCCGCAAGAGCTTTGGCGCAGCCGTGCTCTTCGAGGAGGCGAGCTTTATCGTCCGCGGCGGCGACCGGGTAGGGATCATCGGCCCGAATGGCTGCGGCAAGACCACGCTGCTCCGCATCCTCCTCGGCCTGGATCGCGAGTACGAGGGCTTTGCCAGGCTCGGCGCATGGGTGAGATACGGGTATCTCGGGCAGGAATGCGAATTTGCGGATGAGGGGCGGACGGTGCTTTTGGAGATGGAGGAAGCCTCCGGCATGAAGGAACCCGAGGCCCGCAACTACCTGGCCCGGTTCCTCTTTCGCGGCGACGACGTGCACAAGACCATCGGCGTGCTGAGCGGGGGGGAGAGGGCCCGCCTCACCCTGGCAAAACTCCTGGCGGCGGAGCCGAACTGCCTGATCCTGGACGAACCAACGAACCACCTGGACATGCCGGCCCGGGAGGCTTTCGAGACGGCCCTGCTGGGTTTCGATGGCACGATCATCGCCGTCTCGCATGACCGGTATTTCCTGAACCGCTGCGTGACGAGGATCCTGGCCTGCGAGGGCGGCAGGATCCAGGCATACGCGGGCAACTACGAGCTGTACCACCGTAAAAAACTCGAGACTGAGCGCAGGAAAGAGACGGCGCCCGCGGCGGGACGCAATCCCCGCGCGACGCAGGAAAAAAAGAAGCCCGTGCCCGCCGGGGTGGGCCGGGTGGAGATGGAGAGGCGGATCGCCCGCCTCGAGGCGCGCTTGAAGGAGCTGGAAGCGTCCTTTGGTCAAAATACGCCCTACGAGGACTACCGCGAGCACGAGCGGCTGACCCTGGAGCTGGAGGGGCTGTACAGGGACTGGGAGGGTATGGCCTAACTCATGGCGCTGTTCCGGATCCTTGACGCCTTTCCCGCCGGCGCGCTATACTCGCTAAAAAAGGAGCATGACATGATAAAGCTTTTCGGCGGGAAGGGTGTGTACCTCGCGCGCGGTAGGGTGGCCGTGGAGAACGCGCCCGGACTCACGCTGGCGGAGATCAACGCGGCGCTGGCCGGGGAGAACCTCCCGCCCCTCGCGGGAGAGGAACCCGATCCCGCCAGGGACCGGACGCACACCATCGCCCACGGCATCCTCGCGGCGCACGATGCTTCGAGCGAGAAGGGCCGGCTCAGGCTGCGCTTTGACGCGCTGGCCTCGCACGACATCACGTATGTCGGCATCATCCAGACGGCCCGCGCGGGCGGCCTCGAAGAGTTCCCCGTGCCGTACGTCCTTACCAACTGCCATAACAGCCTCTGCGCGGTCGGCGGCACCATCAACGAGGACGATCACCTCTTCGGCCTTTCCGCGGCAAAAAAGTACGGCGGCATCTTCGTCCCGGCGCACCTGGCCGTCATCCACCAGTACATGCGGGAGATGCACGCGGGCGGCGGCACGATGATCCTGGGCTCGGACAGCCACACCCGTTACGGCGCCCTCGGCACGATGGGAGTGGGCGAGGGCGGCCCCGAACTGGTCAAGCAGCTCCTCGGCCGCACGTACGATCTGGACTATCCCGAGGTGATCGCGGTCTGCCTGGACGGCGCGCCCCGGCCCGGCGTGGGGCCGATGGACGTCGCCCTGGCAATCATCCAGGCGGTTTATACCAATGGCTTCGTAAAGAACAAGGTCATGGAGTTCGTCGGCCCCGGCGTCGCCTCCCTCCCGGTGGATTTTCGCAACGGCGTCGACGTGATGACCACGGAGACCGCCTGCCTCTCCTCGATCTGGCGCACGGATGAAAAGGTCCGCGCCTATCTGGCCAGGCACGGCCGGGGCGATGCCCACCGCCTCCTGGAGCCCGGCGACCTGGCTTACTATGACGGGATGATCCGGGTGGATCTCGGCCGGGTGGAGCCGATGATCGCCCTGCCCTTCCACCCCAGCAACGCCTTTCCCATCAGCGAATTGAACCGGAACCCCCGGGAGATCCTGGCCCATGCCGAGGCGGAAGCCCGGCGGCAGCTCGACAACCCGCGGCTTTCGTTCTCGCTCACCGAAAAGCTCGCGGACGGCCGCCTCCGCTTTGACCAGGGCGTCGTGGCGGGATGCGCGGGCGGAACCTACGCGAACCTCCGCGCCGTGGCGGAGATGCTAGCCGGCCGGTCCATCGGGGGGCATGATTTCAACCTGAGCGTCTACCCCGCCAGCCAGCCTGTGAACCTGGCGCTCGTCAGGGACGGCGCCGCCGAGCGGCTCATACTCGCCGGCGCCACGCTGCGCACCGCCTTTTGCGGGCCGTGTTTCGGCGCGGGCGACGTCCCTGCCAACGGCGGCCTCAGCGCCCGGCATACCACGCGGAATTTCCCGAATCGCGAGGGTTCCAAACCCGGCCAAGGCCAGCTGGCCGCGGTGGCCCTCATGGACGCCCGCTCCATCGCGGCCACGGCGCTGCACGGCGGCAGGCTCACCTCGGCCCTGGAGATGGAACCGCCGGCCGAAACGGACGATTATGCCTACGACGCGGCGGTCTACACCCGCCGGGTCTATTTCGGCTTTGGCCTCGCGCGGCGGGAGGAACCCCTCCGCTTTGGCCCCAATATCGCGGATTGGCCGCGGATGGAGCCGCTCCCGGAGGATCTGGCCCTCGAGGTGGTCTCGGTCATTCACGATCCCGTGACGACGACCGATGAATTGATCCCGTCCGGCGAGACCTCGTCCTACCGTTCCAATCCGCTGCGCCTGGCCGAGTTCACCCTGTCGCGAAAGGATCCCGGTTACGTGGCACGGGCCAAGGCGGTCCAGGCGATGGAGGCGGCCCGCCGCGAGGATCGCGATCCCGCCCTGCCTGGTTTGGGGGAGATCGACTGGCGGCGGACGGGCCTCGGGAGCGCGGTCGTGGCGCGGAAACCCGGCGACGGCTCGGCCCGGGAGCAGGCCGCCTCCTCCCAGCGGGTGCTGGGCGGCCTGGCCAATATCGCCCTGGAGTACGCGACCAAGCGCTACCGGAGCAACCTGGTGAACTGGGGCATGCTCCCCTTCACCGCCGATGGAGAAACCTTTGCCGCCCTGGCCGTGGGGGATTGGATCCATCTTGCGGGCATACGGCGGGCGATCGCGGACGGAGCGGAAGAGATCGAGGGTATGCTGATCCGGGACGGCCGAAAACAGGCGATCAGGCTCAAGCTGCCGGGTTTGGCGGCGGAGGAAAGGGAGATCATCCTGGCGGGATGCCTGATCAATCACTATGCGCAAGCTAAACTTGCCGGCGCCTAGTCCCTTGCTTGACGCCCAAAGCTTCGCTGCGTTATACTAAGATGAATACGAGTCAACGCGATGACGGGGATCAGAAGGGCCCTTGGCCGTGGCAGAGAACCGGCGGATGGTGCGAGCCGGCGGACGGAAAGGCCCAAACTCGCCCCCGAGCGGTGGGGTGAAGCACCCTTACCCTCCTTTCCTCCCCGCGGGAGAAGGAGCCGGGGTGTGGTAGCCACCGCCCCTGGCCCGGGTTACAGGGCATCATGAGGGCCTCCCTCGCCGTGCCGTGGAGGCTGAACAGGGTGGTACCGCGCGCTTCGCCCCTGGACGGATGTCTGGGGGTTTTCTATTAAATGCAGTCTAAAAGTCAAAAAGTCCAAACGTCTGAAAGTCTGAAAACAAAATAACTTACGGTCTTGACTTAGAGACATTTTACCTTGGTGACTTTTTAACCGTTAAGCGGCTTTGAGACATCTTGACTTTATGCCTTTTTGGCTGGCAAGTAAGAGGAGGTCCCGTTATGGCGCGAACGGACAAGTATTTTCCCCGGGAGATCGAGCCCCGCTGGCAAAAGAAGTGGGCCGAGGACGGCCTCTACCGGTCAAAGGTGGACTGGGGCCGGCCCAAGCACTACGCCCTGACCATGCTGCCCTACCCCAGCGGTGACCTGCATATCGGCCACTGGTACGCCATGGCCCCTTCGGACGTTCGGGCCAGGTTCATGCGCATGCGGGGGTACAACGTGCTCTTTCCCATGGGCTTCGACGCCTTTGGGCTGCCGGCCGAGAATGCCGCCATCAAGAGGGGCATCCACCCCTTCAAGTGGACCATGGCCAATATCGAGCGCATGCGCGGGCAGCTCAAGACCATGGGCGCGATCTTTGACTGGGAGCGCGAGGCCGTCTCCTGCCTGCCGGAGTACTACAAGTGGACGCAGTGGTTCTTTCTCAAGCTCTACGAGCGGGGCCTGGCCTACAAGAAGTTCGCGCCGGTCGACTTTTGCCCCCAGTGCAACACCACCCTCGCCCGCGAGCAGGTCTGGGGCGAGGACCGGCACTGCGAGCGGTGTGAGACGCCTGTCGTCAAGAAGGAGCTGGACCAGTGGTTCTTCAAGATCACCGACTACGCCGAGGAACTCCTCGATTTTTCCAAGGTCGACTGGCCAGAGCGGGTCGTGGCCATGCAGACCAACTGGATCGGCAAGAGTGAAGGAGCCGAGGTGGTCTTCCACGTCGCTTCTCCCGAACGGTCCCCGAACGACGAGCGGCGAGGAACGAGCGACGCGTTCACCATCTTTACCACGCGGCCGGACACGCTGTGGGGCGTGACATTTATGGTCCTGGCGCCCGAGCATCCGCTCGTGGCCGGGATTACGACACCGGAGCGCAGGGTCGAGGTCGAGGCCTACGTCTCCCAGGCCTCGCGGCAGACCGAGATCGCGCGGCTGGCCGCGGACCGGGAAAAGACGGGCGTCTTTACGGGCGCCTATGCCGTAAATCCCGTTAACGGAGAAAAGGTGCCCGTCTGGATCGCCGACTACGTCATGATGGGCTACGGCACGGGCGCCATCATGGGCGTGCCCGCCCACGACGAGCGGGACTATGCCTTTGCCAGGCGGTACGGGCTGCCGGTCCGTGTGGTCATCGCCCCGCCCGGCTGGGACCGGGCCGAACCGGCGGAGGCTTACGACGGCCCCGGCACCATGGTCAATTCCGGGCGGTTCGACGGCACGCCCGCGCCGGACGAAGCCAAGGCCAGGGTCACGGCCTGGCTGGAAGAAGAGGGCCTCGGCAAATACGCCGTCAACTACCGCCTGCGGGACTGGCTGATCAGCCGCCAGCGCTACTGGGGGGCGCCGATCCCGATCGTCCATTGCGCCAAGTGCGGTGTTGTGCCCGTACCGTACGATGATCTGCCCGTGCTCCTGCCGGAGGACGCAGAGTTCCTGCCGACGGGAGAGTCGCCGCTCAAGTACAACGAGGGATTCCGTAAGACCTCCTGCCCGCGCTGCGGGGGTGGGGCCGAGCGCGAGACCGACACCATGGACACCTTTATGTGTTCCTCCTGGTACCAGTACGCCTACCTCTCCCCCTATTACGGCGGGGATCTCCCCTTTGACCCCGAGGAAGGCCGCTACTGGCTGCCGGTCGACATGTACACCGGCGGTGTGGAGCACGCCTGCATGCACCTGATCTACACCCGCTTTTTCACCAAGGCCCTGCGCGACATGGGTGTCGTGGACTTTGACGAGCCCATGCTCGCCCTCCGCAACCAGGGGATCATCCTGGGCGAGGACAGCGAAAAGATGAGCAAGTCCCGGGGGAACGTCGTGGCCCCGGACGCCCTGGTGGAGAAATACGGCGCCGATACGGTCCGCGCCTACCTCATGTTCGGCTGGCGCTGGGAGCAGGGCGGCCCATGGGACAGCCGGGGCATCGAAGGTTCGTACCGCTTCCTCCACCGGACCTGGGACCTGCTCCTCAAGCCGCCCGAGGGCGAGGGGGGCGCCTCCGACCCGCGTGCCCTGCGGCGCAAGGTCCACCAGACCATCCGCCGCTCGACCCGGGACATGGAGAGCTTCTCATTCAACACCTACATCGCGGGCCTGATGGAACTCGGCAACGCGATGCGCGAGGCAAAGGCCGCTCTCTACGGCAGCGAGGCCTGGCTGGAGGCGTCCAGGACCCTCCTCCTCCTTTTGGCCCCGGCCTGCCCGCACATTGCCGAGGAGATCTGGGACCGCCTGGGCTTTGGGTATTCCATTCACAACCAGGCCTGGCCCGCGTTCGATCCGGACCTGGCCGCGGAGGAGACCTTTGAGCTGGTCGTCCAGATCAACGGCAAGATCCGCGACAAGGTGCTGCTCCCCGTGGGCACGGGCGAGGACGAGGCCAAGCGGGCCGCTCTGGACGCCACGGCCGTGCAACCCCTGATCCAGGGGAAGGAGATTAAGAAGGTCATTTACGTGCCGGGAAAACTGGCGAATATCGTCGTTTAGTCGAAAAGTCCAAAGTTACAAACTCCTGGGATTGGTGCGAAAGCCCGGTTTGGCCAAGGCCCTTCATCGGCAAGGGCCTTTCTCTTTTGACAAGGATCCGTCGAGTAATGTATACTGTAATGTATAGCATGAGTATCCCTCGAGGTGACGTGGATGGCCAGGATGATCCGCAAGCAGATCTATCTCCGCCCCAGCCAGGACAGGCTCCTCAAGGAAATGGCCGGCAAGACCGGTATTTCCGAGGCGGAGTGCATCCGCGAGGCGCTGGAGAGATACCTGGCGGCCGGCAGCGGCTTGCGGCCGGATCCGGCGGTCTGGCGAATCGAGCAGGAATTCATCCATGGACGCAAGAACAATCCTGCCGGTGAAACCCGCCCGCGCGCCTGGAAACGCGAGGATCTGTATGATCGCTAGTGCGTTCATCGACACGAATGTCCTGGTTTACGCCTACGATGCTTTTTCGCCGGCGAAACAGGTGCGGGCCGGCGAGATTCTGACGCAGCTCGCGCAGGCGGGTACGGGTTGCCTGAGTTGCCAGGTGCTGTCCGAGTTCGTCGCCGTGGTGACGAAAAAGATCCCCGCTCCGTTCGGCATCGCCGACGCCCATGAGCGGGTGGCCAACTTCCTCCGGGTCTGGCGGGTGCTCGATCTGACCGGCCCGATCGTTCTCGAGGCCTGCCGCGGCGTGCGGGAACATCGGCTCAATTACTGGGACGCTTTGATCTGGGCCTCGGCCCGGCTGAACCAAATACCCCTGATCCTGAGCGAGGATTTCCGTGACAATGAGGTCCTCGAAGGCGTGCGCTTCCTGAATCCCTTCCGCAATGAGTTTGACTTGAACGATTTATAAACCCAAATTTCGAAAATGGCACGGACAGGCACCGCCAAACCACAGATTACGCAGATAATCACGGATTAAAGATACATTTCCTTTAGACCCGCGACTTGCGACTCGGGATTCGTGACTCGTGACTAAGAAACGGGGAGGCCAACCCATGATCAAGAAGGCATCGGAGATGCGCGCCGAGATCCGCGAAAAGATGCGCGGAGGCAAGGGCGAGGTCAGGATCGAGCACCTCTTCGAGGCGGGGGAGTTCCGCGGCCGCGCCAGGCTCATGGCCCGGGTCACCCTGGCGCCGGGTTGCTCCATCGGGCTCCACGAGCATGGGGAGGAAGAGGAGCTGTTTTACATCGTCAGGGGCCGGGGGCTCCTCACCGAGGACGGCGCCGCGCGCGAGGTCGGACCGGGCGACGCCAGCCTGACCGGCGGCGGCAAGAGCCACGCTGTGGAGAACACCGGCGAGGAAGACCTGGTGCTTTTGGCGGTGATCCTGACCTATTAGGAGCCTGTGCGCGTAATACCACAGGTCACTAGATACAGTGGTACCGCGTGGCACTTGATACCAGAGTTTGTGCTCCAAATGCTATAAACCTGGTTAGTCGTACCGCTGTCCGATCGGACGGATTGCCTACGAGGAGGCGGACCCTCGGGATCTACAGGGATTTCCTGACGCACAGGGAAAAGTACCTGGACAAGAACGCGGTAAAGGAAGCATGAGCCCCACGAAGAGTATGGTCATCATCGGAGCGGGTGTCGCCGGCCTGTCAGCGGGGTGCTACGCCCGCATGAACGGCTACGACGCGACCATCATCGAGATGCACACCCTCCCGGGCGGCGTCTGCACCTCCTGGCGGCGGGGGGACTATCTCTTCGACCACTGCCTGCACTGGGTCATCGGCTCGAACAAGGGCAATACGCTTTATCCCATCTTCGAGGAACTGGGCGTCGCCCAGGCGGTACAGTTCTACCATACCGAGCGGTTCCGGCGGATCGAGGCGGGCGGCAAGACCCTCACGGTCTACACGAACCTCGACAGGTTCGAGGCCGAGCTTTTGCGCCTCTTCCCCGCGGAGGCAAGGGCGATCCGGAAATTCATCGGGCTCGTCCGGTTCTATACAGGCTTCAAACCGCCGCTGGACGCGGACTTTGGGCAATTCGGCCCGTCAGACATGCTGAAGATGCTGCCCTACATGCCCTCTTTCCTGCGGCTCAAGGGGATCACCATCGAGGCCTTCCTGGCGCGTACGTTCCGCGATCCCGCCCTGCGCGAGATGCTCTTTCAGATGTTCCCGGTCAGGAGCCTGCCCGCCTTGATGGCTGTGATGCCCCTGGCGTACTTTCACAACCACGAGGGAGGCTACCCGCTCGGCGGTTCGCTTCGCCTGGCCCGCGCCCTGGAGCGCAGGTTCCTCGATTTGGGCGGGGCGATCCAATACGGCCAAAAGGTGGAGCGCATCCTCGTCAAGGGCTGCCGGGCCGCGGGCGTCGCTTTGCAGAACGGGGAAGAGGTGCGCGCCGACATCGTCATCTCCGCCTGCGACGGCCGGTCCACCCTCTATGGGATGTTGGGCGGCAGGCACCTGACGCCCAGGCTCAGGAAGATGTATGAAAATCCGAGCCTCTGGCCACCCATCATCTCCGTCAGCCTGGGAGTCAACCGCGATCTCACCGGGGAGGTGGAGATCCAGAACTTTGCTCTGGATCGCCCCGTGCGCATCGCAGATCGGATGGTCGACCGGCTGGGCTTTTTTCACTACTGCCACGATCCCGCCTTTGCGCCCCGCGGCAAGAGCGTCGTGGAGATGCAGATCGAGACGGACTACTGCTACTGGCGTGATCTGTACGCGGACCGGAAAAAATACGGCGCGGAAAAGGAGCGGGTCCTGGCGGCCTGCCTGGATGTTCTTGAAACCAGGCTGCCGGGGATCAAGAGCCAGGTAGAGGCCGCCGACGTGGCCACGCCCGTGACCTGGGAGCGGTATACCGGCAACTGGCGTGGTTCCTACGAGGGTTGGCTCCCCACCGTGGCGCTCTTCGGCAGGATGCTCCCGCGTGAATTGCCGGGGCTGCGGGACTTTTACATGACCGGCCAATGGGTCTCGCCCGGCGGCGGCGTACCGATGTGCATGGCGCAAGGGCGGAGGCTGATCAAGCTCATCAGGCAAAAGGAAGGCGGCAGCTTTACGGCCGGGGTACCGCGGCGTTTCATGTCAAACCATACTCCAGACGAAAGAAGGCCACTCTCATGAAGACCGCCAGATGTGAAGCGGGCGAGGCATACCTCGCACAGCACCAGTCCCGTTTCCTGGCCGGGCTCCTCGAATTCCTGCGCATTCCCAGCATCTCCGCGCTCCCCCAGCACGCCGCCGATGTCCGGCGGGCAGCCGAGTGGGCCGCGGCGCGGCTGCGGGACGCGGGCATCGAGGGCGCGACGGTCCTCGAGACCGGCGGGCACCCCGCGGTCTTTGGCCAATGGCTCCATGCGGAGGGGAAACCCACGCTCCTGGTCTACGGGCATCTAGACGTCCAGCCCGCGGATCCGGTCGAACTCTGGACCGATCCGCCCTTCCAGCCCGTCGTGCGCGACGGGCGCATCTACGCCCGCGGCGCCTCGGACAACAAGGGGAACATGCTCGTGCCCGTCCTCGCCGCCGAGGCGATGCTCCAAGGCGCGGGCGGCCTGCCAGTGAACCTCAAGTTCCTCTTTGAGGGCGAGGAGGAGATCGGCAGCCCCCATCTGGCTTCCCTCGTCGAGGAGCATCGGGAGATGCTTGCCTGCGACCTCGTGCTGAACGCCGACGCGGGGCAATGGGGCGAGGAGCAACCCGCGCTGCTCATCGGCCTCAAGGGCCTCTGCAGCCTGCAGATCGACGTGGAGGGCGCCGCCGCCGACCTTCATTCCGGTGTGTACGGGGGCACCATCCAGAACCCGATCCACGCCCTGGTGCGGCTCCTCGACTCCATGCGCGCGCCGGACGGCAGGATCCTCGTGGAGGGGTTTTACGACGACGTCGTCCCCCTGACAGATCAAGACCGGGCGCGGATCGCCGAGGTGCCCCACGACGACTGCGCATACCTCCGCGGGATCGGCGCGGCGGGCCTCTTTGGCGAACCCGGCTACACCACGCTCGAGCGGGCCTGGGCCCGGCCGACCCTGGAGCTGAACGGCATCTGGGGCGGCTTTCAGGGCGAAGGGGTCAAGACGGTGCTCCCCCGCGAGGCCCACGCCAAGCTCACCTGCCGCCTGGTGCCGGACCAGGATCCCGACAGGATCACGGCGCTTATCATCTCCCACGTGGCACGCCACACCCCGCCAGGCGTCAGGGCAACCGCTCGGCGCAACTCCGCCCCCTCCCTGCCTTATCTGATCCCGGCCGAGCATCCCGGGAACCGCGCCGCGTCCGCGGTGCTCGAGGAGATCTACGGCCGGAGACCGTATTTCATCAGGTCGGGCGGGAGCGTGGCCGTGTGCGGCATCCTCCTGCGCATGCTCGGCGCCTATTCGGTGGGCTTCGGCTTTGCCCTGGAGGACGAGGGGATGCACGCGCCGAACGAGTTTTACCGCTTGGAGAGCTTCGCGCGGGGGCAGAGAGCTTACTGCCGGCTCTTTGACAAGCTGGCTGAGTATACCCTTTAGTCAGGCATCCAAACCCGCTTGATACTAACGCGTGCCGGTGACGGATCGGTTTTCGAAAACGCTTTTTCGAGAAAACAAGCGCCGGACATGCCTGTAAACTATGCGGAACGGTTTGGAACCCTTGCCAATCCTGGGAGTTCCGGGAACGCTTCGCCGCCGTGGGAGACAGCCGACATCTGTGGGGTTGCGGTGTCGGCCTGTTCCATATGGCCCCGGTCCATGAGTGGCAAGCAACGAGGGGGCGTTGCCGAGAAAGTCAACCCCAAGCGGCTTGAGAGTTGCTGAGCAAAGGGGATACACAACGGACCCGGGACGGAACCAGGGTATCGCGAAGGAGGAGCATGACCCATGCCAAGGCGCCCGCATATCGTGATCGTCAATCCCGACGAATGGCGCGGGGATGTCCTGGGCCACCTCGGCAACCCCGCGGCGGTCACGCCCAATCTCGACGAGGTCGCCTGCCGCGACGGGGTCTCCTTCAGCAGCGCCTTCTGCCAGAACCCGGTCTGCATCCCCAGCCGGTGCTCCTTTATGACCGGCTGGTATCCCCATGTCCGCGGCCACCGCACCCAGCACCACATGCTGCGCCAGGGCGAGCCCATGCTGCTTGGGACGTTAAAGGAGGAGGGCTACTTCGTCTGGTGGGGCGGCAAAAACGACGTCGTCCCGGGCCAGCATGGTTTCGAGGACTACTGCCACATCAGATACAGGCCGGATCGCCCCGTCCGGCGCGATCTGCACGAGTGGGACGGCTGGCGCGGCGAGCCAGGCAGCGACACCTACTACTCCTTTTACCACGGCCGGCTCCCGCACGATCCGAACGAAGGCGTCTATTACGACCGCGATTGGGCCAATGTCCTGGGCGCCGTGGAATTCATCCGGAACCGGCCCAAGGACCGGCCCTTCTGCCTCTACCTGGCTCTGGGCAGCCCGCATCCCCCCTACGCCGTCGAGGAGCCGTACTACAGCCGCATCGATCGCGCCAGGATCCCCCCGCGCATCCCGGCGCCGGAGGGATGGCGCGGCAAGCCGTCGCTCTTGCGGGGGATCCATGAAAGACAGGGGATGCGGGACTGGTCCGAGGAGCGTTGGACCGAGCTGCGCGCCACCTACTACGGCATGTGCTCCCGGGTGGACGATCAATTCGGCCGGCTCGTCGAGGCCCTGCGCGAGGCCGGCGTCTACGGCGAGACGGCCGTCTTCTTCTTTTCCGATCACGGGGATTTCGCCGGCGATTACGGCTTGGTGGAAAAGACCCAGAACACCTTCGAGGACTGCCTGGTACGGGTGCCCTTCCTCATCAAGCCCCCGGCCTGGGTGGAGACAAAGCCGCGTATCAGCGGCGCCCTGGTCGAGCTCGTGGATTTTTCCGCCACGGTCGAGGCCATGGCCGGCATCGCGCCCCGCCACGAGCATTTCGGCCGCTCGCTCCTGCCCGTCCTGGCGGGAGAGACGGACATTCACCGCGACGCGGTCTTTGCCGAGGGGGGGAGGCTCCGGGGCGAGACCCACTGCATGGAGCTGGAGAGCAAGAAGTACCAGGACCCGTCGGGCCTCTACTGGCCCCGCCTCTCCCTGCAGCGCGGCGAGGGGCCCGAGCACACCAAGGCCGCCATGTGCCGCACCGGGGAGTATAAGTACGTCAAGCGCCTCTACGAATCCGACGAGCTCTACGACCTGCGCGCGGATCCCGGCGAGACCACTAACCGGATCGACGACCCTGCGCTGGCCGGCGTGCGGGCGGCGCTCGAGGAGAGGCTGCTCCGGTTCTACATGGAGACCTGCGACGTGGTGCCGCTGGAGGCGGACCGGAGATGACTGAGGAGGGCATGAGGCCACGACGTTATGAACCGGCGGCGCTCTAAAGGACGCCGCTACGGTCAATCCTCAAAAGCCTGCCTCACCTCATCCGGCAGATTGGCCAGGACCGCGGCGTAGATCCGCCCGGCCTGGGCGCAAGCGGTCTGGGTGTTGTACAGGCCCGCGGAGGCGGTCTCGGCGAAAACCGGCCGCATACCCGCGGCCAGGGCGAGGAGCGCCTCGATGCTTTTCGCCTTGGCGTAATCCACGCCTTGGGCGGCCAGGAAACCCTTGAGCGCCTTTTCCGCCGCCTGCTGGGCGCGGTAGACCAGGTTGTCGCCCAATTCCCCCCCGGCGTCCGCCAGGATCTCCGCGGCCAGCAGATCGTGCCTGGCCGCGCGCAAGAGGTTCTCGGCTTCCCGCGCGCGCACCGGAGCAGCCATCCGTCATTCCTCCCCGGGCTCCTCGCCCTATTCCAATTCCACCGTCACCAGGGGTTCATTCAGCGTCAACGCCTCGAGCAGGGCGGGGGTGATATTGACCCTAAAACGGGGTCCCGCCTGGACGATCCGGTCCCGCCCGTCGGCCGAGCGGAGATGGAGGCGGACCGCCTTTTCACCGGGATGGGCCCGAAGCACGCCGCGGATTCGCTCGAGGCGATCGAGGGTGGCCAGCTCGCAGGCGAGCCGGATACGCAGCCCCTTGGCGTTGGCCGCCGCCGCGGCCGGGGCGTCGCGTTCCGCCGCCTCGGCCAGGGGCCGCACCTCGTTGGCGATCAGCTTCTTTTGGTCGTTAAAGGTATTGACCCTGCCCTCGACGAGGATCCGTTGACCGGGCGCGAGCAGGAGGGCGGTTTTTTTAAAGAGGTCGGCAAAGACCGTCACCTCGGCCTGGCCCTCCAGGTCCTCCAGGGCGACGAAGGCCATGCGCCCCCGCCTGGACTCGATCTCGCGCACGCTCTTGACCACCCCGCCCACGCGCAGGCGGGCGTCGTCCGGCGTCTCGGCGAGCGAGGCCAGCGAGGCGGCGCCGGCCGCCTGGAGCAGGGCGCGGATGGAGTCCAGGGGATGGCCGCTGATGTAAAAGCCCAGCATCTCGCGCTCCATGGCCAGGAGCTCGTCGGGGGGGAACTCCGGGAGATCGGCCATGGCCGCCTGGCTCTCGGCCGGGGCCAGGTGCGCCTGGTCAAAAAGACCCCGCCCGTTCCGCCCGGACTTGCGCACCGCCGCCAGGACCGCGTCGAGCCCGGCCATGAGCGAGGCGCGGGTGCGGCCAAAGCAGTCCATGGCGCCGCACTTGATGAGGGATTCCAGCGCCGTTTTGACCAGGGGCACGCGCCGGCATAGATCGTGGAGCGAGGCAAAGGGCCCGCCCTCGTCCCTGGCCTTGAGCAGCTCATGCACGGCAGCCTCGCCCACGTTCTTGACGGCGGCGAGGCCGAAGCGTATCCGCCCGTCGACGAGGAAGAACCGGGCGCGGCTCTCATTGACGTCCGGCGGCAGCACCTCGATGCCAAAGCGCTTGGCCTCCTCCAGGTAGACCGCCAGCTTGTCCGTGTTGTCAAAGAAGCTCGTGAGGAGCGCGCAGAGGTATTCCGGGGTGTAGTTGGCCTTGAGGTACGCGGTCTGGTAGCTGAGGAGCCCGTAAGCGGCGGAATGGGCCGCGTTGAAGCCGTACGAGCCAAAGGTCTCGATGTTGTTCCAGATCTCCTGCGCCTCGTCCTGGGTAAGGCCGTTCGCGAGGCAGCCGGCGATGAACTTTTCGCGCTGGGCCGGGATCTCGGCCGCCAGTTTCTTGCCGATTACCTTGCGCAGCTTGTCCTGCTCGCCCGGGGTGTAGCCCGCCAGGATCCCCGCCGCGCGCATGCAGGTCTCCTGGTAGAGCAGGATGCCGTAAGTGCTGCGGGTGAGATCGACGAGGCGGGGGTGGAGGTATTTCACCTCGAGATCGCCGTTCTTGCGGCGGATGTAGAGATCCGTGCCGCCGGAGGCCAAGGGGCCCGGCCTGCCCAGGGCCATGAGGGCCATGACATCGTAGATGCTGGCGGGTTTCAGCCGGCGCAGCAGGCCCTGGTAGAGCGAGCTTTCCAGTTGGAACGTGCCCAGGGACAATCCCTGCGCGAGCAGGTCAAAGGTCTTGGCGTCGTCCAGGGGGATCTTTTTCATGTCCAGCGCCAGGCCCCTGGTCTCCTTGAGCAGCCGGACGGTCTCGGCGATGACGTTGACGTTGTCCAGGCCGAGAAAGTCCATCTTGAGCAGGCCGATCTTTTCGATGTCGTTGAACTCGAACTGCGTGGCCACGCCGGACTTGGTCATCACGAGCGAGGTGTAGTTCTCCAGGGGCTTGTCGGAGATGAGGACGCCCGAGGCGTGCACGCCGATGCCGCGGATGTGCCCCTCGAGCTTTTGGGCGTAGTCAAAGATGCGCTGGACGGTCGGTTCCTCCTGGCAGAGCGCGCGGACGTCCTCGCTCTTTTCCAGGACATCGGCGATGGTGATGCCCGGCTCCTCGGGGAACATCTTGGTCAGGCGGTTGCTCGCCTCAAAGGGATACTCGAGGACGCGCGCCACGTCCTTGACCGCCGCCTTGGCGGCCATGGTGCCAAAGGTGCAGATCTGGGCCACGCGGTCCGGCCCGTACTTTTCCCGCACATAGGCGATGACCCGGTCGCGGTCGCCAAAGTCCAGATCGATATCGGGCATGGAGACGCGGTCCGGGTTGAGAAAGCGCTCGAACATGAGGTCGTAGACGAGCGGATCCACCTCGTGGAGGTTTAAGAGGTAGGCGACCAGGCTGCCGCCTACGGAACCGCGGCCCGGCCCCAGAGGGATGCCGTTTTCCAGGGCAAATTTAACGTAGTCCCAGACGATCAGGAAGTAACTGGCAAAACCCATCTTGGCGATGACCGAGAGTTCATACTCCAGCCGCGACTCGTAGTCCGCCGCCCGCTCCGGCGACGAGATGCGATGCCAGTTCTCCCGGCAGAGCCGCAGGAGGTAACTGTCGGGCGTCTCGCCCTCGGGCACGGGGAAGGACGGCAGGAGGATCTGATCCGTGGGGATCTCCACGTTGCACTCCTCGGCAATGCGCGCCGTGTTTGCGAGGGCCTCGGGCGCGTAGGCAAAGAGGGCCGCCATCTCCTCGGTCGACTTGAGATAGAACTCCTCGCAGGGAAACCGCAGCCGGTCGGCTGTGGACAGGGTCTTGCCGGTCTGGATGCAGAGCAGGATGTCGTGGGCGTCGGCGTCCTCCCGGCGCACGTAGTGGGCGTCGTTGGTAGCCACGAGCGGCAGGCCCGTCTCCTTGCCGAGGCGCAGGGAGCCCTCGATGGCGGCCGCCTCGGCGGCAAAGAGGCGCGCCCGATCGGGGCCTGGATTGGAGCGGCCGTCGCGGTGATCCTGCAGCTCGAGATAGAATCCGGCGGGCAGCGCCTCGCGGTACCAGAGCGCGGCTTTCCTGGCGCCCTCGTAGTCCCCCTTGGCCAAGAGTTCGGGGATCTCCCCCGCCACGCAGCCGGAAAGGCCGATCAGGCCGTCATTGTGGCGCAGGAGCAGGTCGCGGTCGATGCGGGGCTTATAGTAAAAGCCCTCCAGGTGGGCGCAGGTTGTCAGCTTGAGCAGGTTCAGGTACCCCTGCCTGTCACGCGCCAGGAGGACCAGGTGGTAACCGTCGTCGCGGCGGCTCTTGTCGCCGCGGTCGCGGCAGAGATAGAACTCAGAGCCGAGGATGGGCTTGATCCCTTCCTTTTTGGCGGCGAGGTAGAACTGGAGCAGCCCATGGGTCACACCGTGGTCGGTGATGGCCAGGGCCTCCTGGCCGTAGGCCTTGGCCTGCGCGATCAGCTCCCTGGGCCGGGCCAGGCCGTCCAGGAGGCTGTATTCCGTGTGGTTGTGCAGATGGACAAAGCTCATGGGCAACCTCCGCAACATGGGCAGGCAGGCATGGAGAACGGGAACACCTCGATCATACCAGGCCCGCCTCGTGGAGGGCAAGTCCCTCAGGGATCGTTTGGGACAAGGCCGGACGTGCCACATTTGCCTCGCTAATTCCAACGCTCCGCCAGGCATTTTTTGGCGATATGGGCCGTTTTTGGATAATCCGCTGCATAAGCTTGAACTCGAGTTCGACCAAAACTCTCCGTTATTAAGAAGGATCCTGGTCAAATGCATCGAATAGTATCAACGATTCTCGGAACTGCAGTGCTGATCGCCGGTCCACATGTCCCGGCTTACCGGCACTGAGCCCGATGGAGGTGAGGAAAAGCCAGACACTGCGCTATCTTTGGCGGCTCGGATTATTGGCACCGGTGACTGGATGGCCGGGAACCGGGCACCGCGCGTTCCCGCCATGGCGGGCGGGAAAATGCGCAAGTCGTTTACTTGTATCTCCCGGGTTAAACATAAAGGAGGGATAATGCTTATGGCCAAACGGGTAATCGCGTTAGTGGCGCTCCTGGTAATGGCGGCCTTCACCTTGGTACAAGCCGCGCCGGTCACGTACTACGTGGACGCCGTGGGCGGCAACGACGCCAACAGCGGCACCAGCACCTCGGCGGCCTGGCGGACCCTGGCCAGGGCCGCGAGCCAGGCATACGGCCCCGGCGATCAGATCCTGCTCAAGCGCGGCTGCGTCTGGCAGGAGGCTGCTTTCATGCCCACCAGTTCAGGCGCGCCGGGTGCGCCCATCGTCATGGCCGATTACGGCAGCGGCAATCTGCCGAAGATCGTCGGCAACGCCGACTGCGCCATCATCCTGCGCAACGTCCAGTACTGGACCCTGCGCAACCTCGACCTGGCCCAGGTGGGATTGGCCCCCCTGGAGATCGAGGTGGAACACGGCAAAGACAAGGATCAGTTTTCCGACACATATGCCAAGGCCGTTCTGGAAATCCGCAGCCTGAACAACGGCACCACGGCCCACATCCGCGTGGAGAACTGCAAGATCCACGACGGCCACTGGAACGGCATCTATGTCTCCGGCGGCCTCTATCAGCTCGACAGCAACAACTTCGGCTACGTCGACGACGTCGTCGTCACGGGCTGCGAAGCGTACAACAACCAAAAATCCGGCATGGACGCCACCTGTACGTACACAAAGGAGATCATCTACACCTGCACCAACATCCAGGTCCTGAACTCGGTCTTCCACGACAACGGCGCGGACGGCGTCGTGTTGGGCCCGGTCGGCAACGGCCTCATCGACCATTGCGAGGCGTACCGCTGCGGCCTTTACCGTAACGCCAGGCTCGGCCTCTGGTGCTGGGATTCAAATAATGTGGTCATCCAGTTCAGCGAGTCGCATCATAACACCGCCCCGTTCTTCACCAAAATGACGCGCGACGGCGGCGGGTTCGACCTCGACCTAGGCGCTATCGACTGCACGGTGCAGTACTGTTACTCCCATGACAATACGGGCGAGGGTTACCTCCTCATGACCTGGCCGATCGGTTACGGCTACCCGCGCGGCGTCTCCTACCGGCAGACCATGCGCTACTGCATCTCCGAGCGCGACGCCACCGAGAACGCCGGCAGCATCGCCGTCTTCGGCGGTGCTGACTGCTGGATGTACAACAACGTCCTCTATTATGTCCCCGAGCGCTCAGCCGGCTCCGACAGGTTCGAAGGCGAGGGCGCCTGCCTGACGAGCAGCAAGTGGGGCAAGTCAGGCACCCCGGTCATGCGCTCCTTCAACAACATCTTCATCTGCGACAAGACCCAGAGCCGGAACCAGAACGCCGTCAGCTACCTCGTCCGCCATACGGCAGGCACTCTCACCTCCGATTATAACTGCTACTACCGGGTCGAGGGCGGCGTTCAATTCCTTACGGGCAGCGCCATCAACACCTGGGCCGCCTGGCAGGCCGCGGGTTACGACGCCCATGGCATGAACCAGAACCCGATGGTTGCCGCGATAGGCGGCGGTTCCGCGGCCAGCTACATGCTGCAGGCCGGCTCGCCCTGTATCAACGCCGGCCGGGCGGTGACCGAATCGCCGCGCGGTATGGGCAGCCTGGACTTTTTCGGCAATCCCAACCTCGTGGGCGGCAGCCATGACATCGGCGTCCACGAGTACCAGGGCGGCGGCGGCGGTGACACTCAGGCCCCGACGGCTCCGACGAACCTCGTGGCCACGGCCGTCTCCTCGAGCCGGATCGACCTCTCCTGGACGGCCAGCACGGACAATGTGGGCGTCACGGGTTACAAGATCTTCCGCGGCGGCGTGGAGATCGACACCGTTACCGGGACCACATACTCCGATACGGGCCTGGCGGCCAACACCACCTACAGTTACTACGTAAAGGCCTTCGACGCGGCGGGCAACATCTCGGCCGCGAGCAACACGGCCCAGGCCACGACCCAGTCGGGCGGCGGCGACACCCAGGCTCCGACCGCGCCGACGAACCTCGCGGCGAACGCGGTCAGCTCGAGCCAGATCAACCTGACCTGGACCGCCAGCACCGATAACGTCGGCGTGACGGGCTATCAGATCTTCCGAGACGGCGAGCAGGTCGGCACGAGCGCCACCACGTCCTATTCGGACACCGGCCTGGCGGCCAACACCACCTACAGTTACTACGTCAAGGCCTACGACGCGGCGGGCAACGTCTCCGCGCAGAGCAACACGGCGCAGGCGACCACCCAGGGCGGCGGAGGGACGAACCTGGCGCTGAACAAGCCGACGACGGTCTCCACTCTCGACTCCGTGAACCAGAGCGGCGCCATGGCGGTGGATGGGAATGCAACCACCTATTGGCGGACCAAGAAGGGTAACGGCGGACCGTCGGAGTGGATCGTAGTCGATCTGGGGAGCAGCACATCCATATCCAGCGTCGTGCTGAAATGGAACGCTTACTACGCCACCAACTATGTGATCGAGGTTTCGACGGACAACACCAACTGGACCCAGGTCTACAGCGATACGGCCGGGAACGGCGGCACGGATACCATCACCTTTACGGCCCGCACCGCCCGTTACGTGCGGATGTTCTCCACTGCTTGGAACAACGTCTCAGAGCGTATCCGGCTGAACGAGATCGAGATCTATCAGTAAAAACCCCAATCGCTCCAGCGGCTCCATCCGGGAAAGCCAGGCGCCGAACGACCGCGGCCCTGGCTTTCCCATGATGTGCATCCACGCAGATCGTAATTGGCCTCTCTGCCGGCATATTACGCCCATATTGGGCATAGTTGATCGACGGGCCGATCTGCTTCCAGCGAGTATCTGAATCCGTGCAGATCGATTTACACCGGGCAAAACGCTGACGCAAGCTCGCGCGATTTTGCCTGGTGGTTCAAGGAGGTCACGGTTTCAGGGAGTATTGAGGGGAGTGATGCTAATGAACGGTTTATTTACCAGACGTGGTTTGGGTTTGTCGCTGACGATCTCCATTCTGTGCCTGCTCGTCTGCCAGTTCGCGATCGCCGCGCCGCAGACGATCGTCCCCGGTGTCAAATGGTATGATACCTCGGGCAACGTGATCAGCGCCCACGGCGCCGGCATGATCAAGGTGGGAAGCACCTATTACTGGATCGGGGAATACAAGGATAACGAGTACTGGATGAAATCCGGCATGGGCCACGTCACCGCGCCGTTCATCGCCATTACGTGCTATTCCTCGACCGACCTGACCCACTGGACCTTCGTCGGTAATCTCCTGACCCAGCAGCCCAGCGGCGATCTCGGCCCCAACCGCGTGGTCGAGCGGCCAAAGGTGATCTACAATGCCGCCACCGGGCGGTACGTAATGTACATGCACATCGACAACGCCACCTACCGCGATGCCAGGGTAGGTGTGGCCTCCTGCGCCACCCTGACAGGCTCTTACACCTACCACGGCAGCTTCAAACCCCTTGGCAACGACAGCCGCGACATGACGCTCTACAAGGACGCCGACGGAACGGGCTACCTGATCTCGGGCGACAACCTCAAGATCTACCGGCTGGCCGCCGATTATCTCTCCGTCGAATCCCAGGTGGGGAACATCGTCTCCAGCGGCGCCTACGAGGCGCCGGCCATCTTCTTCCATAACGGGCTCTACTACTGCCTGGCCTCGCAGAAAACTTGGTGGGCGGCGAACGATAACCGGTACTGGACGGCACCCGCGCTCACCGGTCCCTGGACGTACAGGGGCGACTTTACCCCCGGCAGCTCCAACACCTGGCAGTCGCAGACCACATTCGTCCAGCCGGTAGAGGGCAGCGTCACGACAACCTGCCTCTATATGGGAGACCGGTGGGTCGAGGGCCAATTCGGTGAGTCGACCTATATCTGGCTGCCGCTGCAGATCAGCGGCACCAGCGTTACCTTGGACTGGTACGATCGATGGGCCATCGACACGGCCACCGGGGAGTGGAGCGCGGGCGGCGGCGGCGACACCGAGACCCCGACGGCCCCGGCGAACCTCGCGGCCACGGCCGTCAGCAGCAGCCAGATCGATCTGACCTGGACCGCGTCCACGGACAATGTTGGCGTCACCGGTTACAAGGTCTTCCGCGGCGGTGTGGAGATCGACACCGTGGCGGGCACCACCTATCAGGACACCGGCCTCACGCCCAATACGACCTACAGCTACTACGTCAAGGCATTTGACGCGGCGGGCAACGTCTCGCCGCAAAGCAACACGGCGCAGGCCACGACCCAGACCGGTGGCGGTGCAAACCTGGCGCTCGGCATGGCGACGGCCGTCTCCTCGGCTCACACCGCGGCGAACGGCGGCGACAAGGCCGTGGACGGCTACACGGACACCTGGTGGCGCACGCTGAAAAAGAGCAGCCTGCCCGCGGAGTGGATCGTGGTCGACCTAGGTGCGAGCTACACCGTTGACACGGTGACGCTGAAGTGGGGCAGTTACTATGCCAGGACGTACCAGATCCAGGTCTCGCCGGATGGCGAAACATGGACCACGGTATACAGCACCACGGCGGGCAACGGCGCCACCGACGAGATCTCCTTCGCCGCCGTCTCCGCGCGGTACGTAAGGATGTACTCCACCGCCTGGTCCAACGCCACCGAACGCTGCTACCTGCAGGAGTTCGAGATCTATCAGTTGAGCGGCCCGGATCGCTCCATCCGACGCCGTTCGTTCGGACGGTAAAGGCCGTTCCCCCCGGAAAGAGCCAGGCGGCAAATGCGGCGCCTGGCTCTTTCCCCGATGCCGCGCGCATTTGCGCGGTGGACTTTAGTAACGCCGGCCAAGCGGGCATGACCTATGACACGGCAAAGACCTGCAGGAGTTAACACGTGCCAGATTTTCCATCCGCGGCCAGATCACGCATGGTCTTCCCTTGCCGCTTGGGCGCTGGCGTGGTAGAATAAGATTCGACCCGTTAAACGGTGAATGGCATGCGATTTTGGCCGTGCTAGACGGGGAGGTAGCGGTGCCCTGTGACCCGCAACCCGCTATAGCGGGGTCGAAGGCCGGCCGAGGCAGCCCCTCGTGAAACCGGCTCTGCGCAAGCGGCGTTGAAACCCGGGTCCCGCGCAACGGAGACCGGCGAACCCCGCCAGGTCCGGAAGGAAGCAACGGTAAACCGGACCCTCCGTGTGCCGCGGGCCGTCCCGGGCGGAGCCAGGCTGCCGGAGCACGATCGGGAGGAGCCGGTCGGAGCCGGTGCACGGCCAATTTGTAAAAGATCCGCCGAAAGGCGGCTCTTTTCATCACCGGATTTCAAAAGTACCTTTGCTGCCTGCGGCTTTGGCCGCCACGCCGGCGCAAAAGAGGCAGCAAGCTGCGGCCACAGCTTCCGCTTTGGAGATCCCGGCTCACGCGCGGGCAAGATATGGATTGCCCGCTATGTGAACAAGCAGGAAATCGCGGGTAGATCGCGAACGAGATCCGCGTAACAGTTCCGGCCGGCGGGCATGACCGCCGGCCCCACCACGTAAGCGGCTCAATCTTTTCCCCCGTCGCACCGATCATCGTATCGAAGGGGGAATCCATTGGTGTACTGCGAGGAGATCATGACACGGAACGTGACGGTCGTCAGGCCCGAGACCCCGTGCCCTGAGATCATGCGCCTCCTGGCCGATGACCCCGGCCGGCCGCTCCTCGTGGCCAACGAGGCCGGTTTCCTTCTGGGCGTGGTGACGGCCAGGGACTTTCTCCGCCTCCACGTGGCCAGGACCCAGGCCGACCCCATGGCCGCCCCGTCGCCCCAGGAAGACGAGGAGCAGTTCAAATCCACCATCCGGCGCATCGTCAAGCTCACGGCGAAGGACATCATGATCGATTCACCCATCGTGGCCCAGGTGGATACCTCGGTGAGCAGCGTGATCGTGCCCATGGTGCAGCAGCGCCTGAATTTCGTGCCCGTGGTGCGCGAGGGCAGGATCGAGGGCGTCATCGGCCGGGCGGAGATCCTCCATTTCATGCTGGCCATGATCGCAGAGGCGACTTAACGAAAACTTTAATTTGTTATTCAGACGAAGGCCCTCCCCGCACGGCGGAGGAGGGCCTTGGTTATGCCGGGTTAAGGCGCGCTAGGCCTGTTGTTCCTCTGCAAACCAGATCTCGGGCAGGACCTCCCCCGCTTGCGAGACGGGCACGACCTCGATACCTCCCGCCTCGGCGGGGATGTCTTTTATATTCTCCGCCGGGATGTAAACCCTCCGGATGCCGGCCTGGCGCGCGCCGTAAATCTTTTCCCAGACCCCGCCCACGGGTCGCACCGCCCCGGAGAGGGACACCTCGCCCGTACAGGCGATGTCCTGCCGGACGGGTTTTTGCCATAGGGCGCTGGCGATGGCCAGGGCGATGGGCAGCCCGGCCGACGGCCCGTCCACGCGGCCGCCGCCCACGACGTTAACGTGCAGATCGTAGTCCGTGGTGTCCAGGCCCGTCAGCTGCCGCACCACGGAGGTGGCGTTAAAGACCGAGTCCTTGGCCATGGATCCCGCCGTTTCGTTAAAGCGCACGCGGCCCTTACCCGCCTCCCTGGCCGGAAAGGCCACGGCCTCGATCTCCAGGAGCGAACCCAGGTACCCGTAAACCCCGAGGCCGTACACCTTGCCCACCGCCCCCGTGGCGCTGGCCTTGACCATGGTGTGCGGCGTGATGCGGCTCACCTGGATCACTTCCAGGATGCCCTCCCGGGTCAGGGTCACACCCTCCGGTTGTTCCCGGCGCAGCTTGTAGAGGGCCAGGCCGTACGCGTCGGCCAGCACGCCGACGGCCTTGCGTCCCTCGATGGTGTAATCCGCGATCAACTCGGCCACGCCTGCCTCCAGGACAACCTTGAGGCGCTTGGCCGCGTCTTCCACGATGCGCACGATCGATTCGCGCGTCAGGGGCTCAAAAAAGATCTCCGCCGCGCGCGAACGCAGCGCGGGGCTGATCTCCTCAGGCTCCCTGGTCGTGGCCCCGATCAGAACGAAATCCGCCGGCGCCCCCTCCGTGAAGAGCTTGCGGATGTACTTGGGCACGTTCGGATCGCCCGGGTCGTAATAGGCCGAGTCGAACGTGACCCGTTTGTCCTCGAGGACCTTGAGCAGCTTATTCTGGAGCAGGGGATCCATCTCGCCGATCTCGTCGATAAAGAGCATCCCCCCGTGCGCCTCGGTTACGAGGCCCAGCTTGGGCTCGGGCACACCGCCCTCGGCGAGGTCGCGCCGCGCGCCCTGGTAGATCGGGTCGTGGACGGAGCCGAGCAGGGGATTGGTCACCTCGCGCGGATCCCAGCGCAGGGTGGCCCCGTCGACCTCCACGAACCGCGCTTCCTGCCTAAAGGGGGTATAGGGCAGGGTCTTGGCTTCCTCCAGAGCCAGCCGGGCCACGGTCGTCTTGCCCACCCCCGGCGGCCCGTAGAGGATGACGTGCTGCGGGAAGGGCGAGGCCACCTTGGCCAGGAGGGCTTTGATGGCCGTATCCTGGCCCACGACCTCGGCGATGGTCTGGGGTTTGACCATCTCCAGGGCCGACCTGGCCAGCGCCACCTGGTCGAGCATCTCCAGCTCGGCCAGTTTCTTCAGCGTGGAGGGATTCTCCGGGCCGGCCGTTTCCTTGAGGATCTGCAACTTGACTTCCTTGACGTATTCCTCGTGCCGCTGCTGCATGCGCTCGGCCACTTTGCGCTCGATCTTGTCCTCGACCGTGCGGCGGGCGATGAGATCCGCGATCTCCTCCTCGATCTCGTTCAGGATCGGCTTGATCTCGTGCCGCCGCGGTAGGGCGTCGATGGTGGGATCCTCGTAGACGAGCCTCTGCAGGGCGAGGATGCGCTCCTCGAGCACCTCGGAACGCATCAGGTTGAGGGCTTCAACCTTGCCGGCCTTGAGCACGAGCTTGTCAGAGCCGTATATATTGGCGAGCAGCGCAAAAACGGCCGCCACCTGCCGGTGGAGCTGCTCATCCTCCTGCAGCCGTTGGTGCAGCGTGACCCGGCTTTGGGGTCCGGGGGGAGGCGTTGCCTTGCCTGTGACTCCCTTGGCCATCGCTGGCCTCCTTTCGACCGGAATAACGAAAGGGAAAACCTCGTTTTGGCTTGCGCCGCGGACGCGCGCCTCGCGCCGCGGCCCGGGGCCGCATGAACGAGGAAGCTCTCGCAAGCCTGGAACTGACGGCTTGCGAATAAAGAAAGGGGGAACCCCCCTCTGCCTTCGTTCCATCAAACGCGCGGGCGGCCGGTTTGGTTCCGGGCCGGCCGGCGAAGGCGGGCGGTCAGGCCTCCTCCACCTCGACCGCGATGGTCGCGACGACGCCCCGGTGCAGCCTGACGGGGATCTCGAAGTGCCCCAGGTGCTTGATGCCCTCGGCCAGGTCGATCTTTTTACGGTCCAGTCCGATGCCTGAGGCCCGCTGGACGGCGTCGGCGATATCCTTGGCCGTGATCGAGCCAAAGAGCCGCCCTGAACCGCCCGTCTTGGCCTTGATGACTACGGACAACCCTTCGAGGCGGGCCGCTGCTTCCCTGGCCCTGCTCTCCTCCTGCAGTTCCTGGGCCTCCACGCTCTGTTTCTTTTGCGCCAGCGCGCGTACGTTGGCCTCCGTGGCCTGCTGGGCCAGGCCCTTGGGCAGGAGATAATTCCTGGCATACCCCTCGGCCACATCCTTGATCTCGCCCTTTTTCCCCAGGGATTTAATCTCGCGCAGGAGGATGACCTTCATTCCCGCCGCCCCCTATTTGCTCCGCGTATGCTGAAGGAGCTCCGAGACGTCCCCGTACCACCGCTCCAGTTCGTGGTTCTGCTCCAGGACCGACTGCAGCCGCGACCTGACGGCCGCGTCCAGGCGGGTGAAACCGCAACCCAGCCGGCGCGAGAGCAGATAGGCGGAGATGACCACCGAGGCCAGGCTCTCCAGGGCGCCTTCCTCGTTGTTCTTGATCAGGGCGTGCATGACGGCCCCCGTCTGGTGGACCATCTCCGCCTCCAGCCACTCCACGGCCCGCGCGTTGCGGGCGATATCGACTTCCTGACCTTGTCCGGGCACCTCCACCGACCCCCCTCGCCTCGATCATTCGGCGGCTTTGCGGGGTATTCCTTTTCGCGGGACCCGCGCCCGGCCGCGCGGCGCGAACGCATGCGCGCGGTCTTTTACCGGGCGAAAAATCGAGAGAGGCCGAAGCCTCTCCCGGTGATGTGCGGCGACGGAAAACCGTCATTCACTCGTGAAAGGCAGCAGGGCCATGTGGCGCGCCCTTTTGACGGCCACGGTCAACTGCCGCTGGTGGTGCGCGCAGTTGCCGGAGATCCTGCGCGGCAGGATCTTGCCCCGTTCCGTAATGTAGCGGCGGAGCCGGGCGGCTTCCTTGTAGTCGACCTTTGGAATCTTGTCCACGCAAAACGAGCAGACGCGCTTCTTTGGCTTGCGGCCGCGGTCGCGAGGCATTCGCTCACCCCCGTAGAATTACCTCAAAAAGGCAGATCGTCCAGGTTGAGATCGCCCAGATCCTCCACCGGTCCGCCCCCGGGCGGAACGGGCTCGCTCGCGCGATCCGCCGTCATCGTCGCGGCGGTGTCCCGCGGCCGGTCCAAGAAGCGCACGGCGTTCGCCACGACCTCGGTCGCGTCGCGCCGCTGGCCGTCCTTTTCGTACTGGCGGATCTGGAGACGTCCCTCGACCAGGACGAGCCTGCCCTTTTGCAGGTTGTTGGTGCAGGTTTCGGCTAGTTTCTCCCAGGCCACGATGTTGATGAAATCGGCGTCCTGGCCGCCCTGCCCCGAGGCGACGCCGCGGTCCACCGCGATGCGCATGTGGCAGACGGCCTTGCCCGTGGGCGTATACCGGCATTCTGGATCGCGGGTCAACCGTCCGACCAGGATGATGCGGTTATACATCGGGCTCCACCTCTAATCCTCGTCCAGTCTGACGATCAGGTGGCGAAGGACCTCGTCGGCGATGCGCATCAGCCGATCCAATTCCTGTGAGGCCTCATTCGGCGCCTGAAAGGTCGTCAAAACGTAGAAGCCTTCCGGCTGGTCCTTGATCTCGTAGGCCAGCCGCCTCTTGCCCCACTTGTCCGTCTTGGTGATCGTCCCGCCCAGCTTCGTGATGGTCTCCTCATAACGGCTGACCGCCGCGTCGACCGCTTCCTCCTCGAGGCTTGGGGTCAGGATGTAAAAGACTTCGTAGTCCCGCACGACCGTTTCACCTCCTCCCCGCGGACTCGGCCGGACCTTGCCCGGCCGGGGCCCCGCGGCTTGTGCGCGGGGCAGGGAAAGCACCGGATCGATTATAGCACTCGGCACAGAGGCGGCGCAAGGTTTATCTGCGCGCGGCCGAGGCGGCGCGCCCCGTCTCATACCGGGACTCCCCGCGGCGCATACTAGCCGCACAACACAGCCCGCAAGGTGGGATATGAATCCATGCGCAAGCTGCCCGCGGTTGTCATGGCCATCGCCTTCTGCGCCTCCGCCTTGGGCGCTCCCTGGCAGCGCGTAATCTCTTACGGCGCCGATCTCACGCCCGAGGAGAGAGTCTCGGTCGTGCGCGACTTTGGCCTGCCCCCCGAGGTGGATCCGGGACAGATCCCCACCATCACCGTGACGCACGGCGAGGAGGCGGCCCTCCTGCAGCGGGTGGCGCCGCCCGAGGCGATCGGGACCCGCGCCGTTTCCTCCGTCTATATCGAGAGAGTCGCGGCCGGCGGCGGGCTCTCGGTCAGCACCAGGAACATCACCTGGGTGAGCCCGGCCATGTACGCCAACGCCATGGCCACGGGCGGCGTGCGCGATGCAAAGGTCATCGTGACCGCGCCGTCGCCTGTCTCGGGCACCGCGGCGCTCACGGGCATCTTCAAGGCCTTTTCCCACCTGACCGGCCGGACGCTCCCCGCCCCGGCCGAGGAGGCGGCCGCCGAGGAACTGGTCGGCACGGGGGAACTCGGCCAGAACCTTGGCCGGGAGCGGGCGGCTTCCTACATGGCCGCGGTCAAGGAGGAATTGGTTGAGAGCCGTGTCACGACCGCGGCGGAGATCCGGTCCATCGTGGAACGCGTGGCGAACGAGCAGAAGATGAACCTGACCGCGGAGCAGTTGAATAGGGTTACCGACATCATGGTGCGGATTAGCAAGCTCGGACTGGACCTGGGCGACCTTCGCGCCCAGTTGAAGAACTTTACCCAGACCCGGGCCAAACCCGCCGCCGGCCTCAGCGGGCTCATCGCCCAGGTCATCGCCTTTTTCCAGTCCCTCTTCAAACAGCTCGTGGGGTTCGTGGGGCGGTTCGTGAGGTTCAGTTGAAAACTCGTTTTGCCTCGTTTCTTAGCGAAGCTTTACCTCAAACCGACGAAAACCTAAGCTTACGAAGGAGGTCAGCCCGCCGTCGGCCCAATAGTCACCCGCCAGGAGCGGTGTGAAAAACCCGTTCTTCACCGGCCTTCGCCGTGGTCGACGCCCCCACGTTCCCGCCGCACCTTGCCAGGATGGCCTCCCAGTCCTTGTCCACCTCCGCCTGCAATTCCGAGAGAAGGCTCTCGCCGCCCTGCCGGAAGAGGTGCTTGAACCTGGTCTGTACCTTGAGCCAGTCCGCGTAGGGCTTCTTTTCGCGCGGCAGGTAGTTCAGCCGCCAGCGGCCCTCCTCCACCTCGTAGAGCGGCCAGGCGCAGGTCTCGACCGCCAGGCGGACGAGGTCCACCGTGTTGTCCGGGTCGATCCCCCAGGAGAGCCGGCAGGGCGCCAGGGCGTTGATAAAGCTCGGGCCGTCCACGGCCAGGGCCTTTTGTACTTTGACGGTGAGATCGTTCCAGTGCGCGATCGAGGCCTGGGCCACGTAGGGTACGCCCTGGGCGGCCATCATCGCGGTCAGGTCCTTGCGCCTGACCGTCTTGCCCGGCACCTTGCGGCCGGCCGGGGAGGTGGTTGTGTTGGCGCCCCGCGGCGTGGCGCTGGACCGCTGCACGCCCGTATTGGCGTAGGCGCCGTTGTCGTAGCAGACATAGAGCAGGCGATGGCCGCGTTCCATGGCCCCGGAGAGCGACTGCAGCCCGATGTCGTACGTGCCTCCGTCGCCGCCAAAGGCGATGAACCGCAGTTCGCGCCCGATCTTGCCCTGGCGGCGCAGGGCGCGATAAGCCGCCTCCACGCCGCTCATGGTGGCGGCGGAGTTTTCGAACGCGCTGTGGATGAAGGGCACCCGCCAGGCCGAGTAGGGAAATAGGGTGGAGGTCACCTCCAGGCAGCCGGTGGCGCTCGAAACCACCACCGGCTCCTCGGCCGCGCGCAGCACGGCGCGGACCAGGATGGGAAAACCGCAGCCCGCGCAGGCGCGGTGGCCGGGGGTAAACAGTTCGGGTTTGCGTGAGAGATCGCGGATGTTGGGCATGTGATCGGCTCCCTTCACTAAGCCGGTGGACAGGCTTCTTCAGCCTATTCTCCCCGGACACGGGCCGTCGAAAACCGGTTGATTCGCGACGACCTGCATCCCCCACCGGCGGGTAATCACAATCAACAGTTGCGAAACAATTGAACTGCTTCATATTGGAGAGATTCCTACCTTCTAGTATCCAATGTCAGGGAAGGACTTCCTCCAGCCAGGGCGAAATACATCGCTTGCATCCCATCTCGCCATTGGAGGCCAAGAAAGATGCACGACGATGCACCCAAGTCCACAGCGGCCGGCGAGGCCGTTTCAACTTGGCTCACACACATCAGGGCGCTCGCCGAAGGGATCGGCCCCCGCGGCTCGGCCACGGAGGGGGAGCGCAAGGGCGCGGACTACTGCGAGGCAATCTTCAAAAAACTCGGTTACCGGCCCGTACGTGAGACCTTCCCCTCTTCGGGATCGGTCTTCAGGCCGCACCTGGCGGCGGCCTTTCTCATGCTGATCGCTTTTATCCTTTATCCGCTGGCGGGGCGGGCCACCGCCTGGCTCGCGGCGGGGCTATCGATCCTCGTGGTGGGCTCGGAGATCCTGGAGCTGAGCCTCCTTGGCAACCCCCTGCGCTGGATCCTGCCCAAAAAACCCAGCCAAAACGTTTTCGCCCTGGTCGAGCCCTCGGGCGCGCGGGAGCGGGACATCGTGCTCGTGGGCCACGTCGATACGCAGCGTACGCCTGTCATCTTCAGCAGCCCCGGGTGGCTCTCGACCTACAAGATCATGAGCACCCTGGCCTTCGCAGCCTTCATCGCCCAGGCGGCGCTCCACCTGTACGGCGCCCTGGCCCGGGCCGCCTGGGTCTTCCCGGCCTCCTTGGCGGCCGTGCCCTTTGTCCTGCTGCTTTTGGCCCTCACCATCCACGCCGAGTGCACTCCGTTCACTCCGGGCGCCAACGACAACGCCTCCGCGGCGGGATTGGTCCTGGCCGCGGCCGAGGAACTGAAACGCGCGCCCCTCGCGCGCACGAGAGTTTGGCTCGTCTGCACGGGCAGCGAGGAGGCGCTGCACGAGGGGGCCCGGCATTTCTTCCGCACCCACCGCCATGAGTGGGTCAAACCTTGCACCATCAACCTGGAGATGCTGGGCTGCGCGGGACCCGCCTGGCTGGTGCGCGAGGGGATCGTCACGCCCCTGCGGCCGAGCCCCGCCCTGCTAAGTTTGGCGGAGACGATCGCGCGCGACAACCCGCATCTCGGGGCATATCCCGCCCGCCTGGAGGGTGGGGTGACGGAGGCCAGCGACTCGATCAACCTGGGCGTGCCGGCGATCACGCTGATGGGCATGGACAGGCAAAACCACGCGCCGTACTGGCACCGGATGGAGGATACCGCGGACAGGATGGAGCCGGAGGTCATGGGGAGGGCCTACATGTTTACGCGGGAAATGCTTCACGCCATTGACCGGGGGGATTGACGGGGACGTCGGCGTCGTTGCGCCGTCGTGTAAAGCGGCTTCAGCACCCCTTTTGCTCGGCCTCGATCTGCCCCAGGATGGTTTCGGCCGCCGTGACGTACGGGCTGAAGGTATGGATCTCGAAGCGCAGGGCCTCGCTGATGCGGTCGGCCAGCGATTTACGAGGGCGCCCTGACAACAGGCGAGCCGGACAGGCCCGCCCGCCTCGCGCGGCGGCCGGGCGGGTGCGGGGCCTCCGCCGCCCGCCCGGCCCGAATCGTCAAACCCGGGATTTCCAAGGGTGACTTGGCTACTACCTGCGTTCGAAATGCCGCTTAGAGCTTATCCGCCTCTAGAACGAGAAGGACGGCATGGCGAATTTCTCGTAATCCGCGGGGACCTCGAACAGGGAATCCGGCTGCGGCCCTTCCACGATATTGCGGTACTCGATGGTGGTCGTGACCGATCTGCTCTTCATTTCCATCTTGATGGCGAACTGGAGCCGCTGGGAGAACCATTGAACCATCGTGCCCAGGGACTTGTCCTTGTAAGTATACTGGACCTTTTGACAGACGTAGCCGTTGACCGTCTCGGTTCCCAGGTCCTCTGTGTCCGCGATCATATCGGGATTATTGACGTAGTATTGATATGTTTTATTCTTGGCCAGGTCAATCTCCATGTACATCTTGTCCGCAGGCATAAGAACCCAAACCACCATTTTATCCATACGCAAAATTGTAATGGTTGCTTGGCCCTTGTCATCCACAAGTTCTTGTCTAATCTTATTCTGTTTGACAAATATCTTGCCAATTGTATCTTTCTTCTTGACTGTTTGCACCATATCCGCGGAAAAAGGAACAACATTGGCAGCAAAGGCGGTCAAACAGGTGGTCAATACCAACAAACACAGAACGATCATGGTGAGACGCAAAACAAAACCCTTTTTCATCCATCTTTCCTCCTCGTCATGTTTGAGACGGTAAACCATACAACCGCCATCCCTGCCATGAGACCGCTCTAGACGGGGCGGGACGCGGCCATGCCATATATTCGTTGGGGAAGTGCTGTTTCCTGCGCGAGGTGTTTTTTAAGTATCCCTTTAGTTCAGGCGCGGCAACCCATTGACTGCGGCATTTGTTCGTGATAAGATTGATTTACACGAACAAATGTTTGTGGAAAGTGGGTGCCATGCATGGCCAGAAACCGCGCGGACAGGTTCAAACCCCCGTCGATACGTGAGTTTCAGCAGCGCTTCCCGGCCGAGGAGGACTGCGCGCGT
>JBLNBS010000023.1:0-20612 GCA_050260175.1 Patescibacteria group bacterium
CATCTACAAGCCGGGCGCCTGGGTCGGCCGGCAGGACCTGATCGACACGGCTGCGGCCTGGGTGCGCTACGCCAACGTCGTCAAGGGATACGGGGTCAAGTACTGGGAGATCGGCAACGAGGCCTGGGACGCCCTGGACACCAACAACCAGCTCACGCCCACCGGCCGCGCCCTGGCGATCTGGGGACAATTCCGCCTGGCGCGGATGGTGGCCGCGCAGAGCGGCGATCCGCTGGTGCGCGCCTTTGCCAGCCACGATCCGGCCACCGGCGCCCTGCATGTTTTCCTCATCAACAAGGCCGGCGCCAAGCGGCAGGTCGCGGTGGACGTAAAGAACTGCGCCCTGAAAAAGACCGGCGCACTCTGGCGCCTGGCCGGGGAGGGCCATGCCGATCTCTTTCCTGTCTGGGCACGGACCGGCAAGGTGACGGCGGCCAAGAACCAGTTCACGCTTACCCTGGCGCCGGTCTCGCTGACCGTGGTGGAGCTGTAGGGATGAAATACGAGGAATTCCGGCGCGAGCTGGCCGCGGGGACGCTGCACCCGGTCTACCTCTTTTACGGGGGAGAGGAGTACCTGATCGCCGAGGGGTCCGCGGCCGTCATCGACGCCGTCCTGCCAGGGCCGGAGCGTTCCTTTTCCCTGGCCGAACTGGGGCCGGAAAGCCCGGCGGCGGAATTCAAGCCCGCCCTCCTGTCCCCCTCGTTCCTTGGCGGCAAACGGGCCGTGCGGGTGCGAGAAGCGGGCGGGCTGGAGGCCGCCGCGCTCGAGGCGCTGGCCGCCGGCCTGGCGAGGCTCCCATCCGGGGTCCACGTGGTCGTCGAGGGCGGCCCGGATAAAAGGCTCAAGGCGACAAAAACCGTGACGGGATTGGCGGCGGCGGTCGAGTGCGCCCCGCTCAACCGGTACGCGGCCGCCGCCTGGGCGCAGGCGAGGGCCGGGCGTCTAGGCCTCGAGCTGGACATGGCCGCGGCGCGGTTTCTCGTGGAAACGATCGGCATGGGGCTCAGACGCATCGAGACCGAGCTCCAAAAGGCCCGCGCCTACCTGGGGACGGAGCGTAACAACCTCACATGCCAGGATCTAGGCAACCTCCTGGGCCTGGACAAGGAGGACGATGTCTTTAGGCTGGTCGACGCGGCGGCGGGGGGCGAGAGCGGCCGCGCGCTCAGCATCCTGGCGGATCTCTTGGCCTTGGGCGAACCCGAGGCCAGGCTCATGCCGCTCCTGGCGAGGCAGGTGCGGCTCGTGCTCCTCACCCGCCACTACCTGGACTGCGGCCGTAAGCCCTCCGAGCTGCCCTCGCTCCTCGGCGTCCAGCCTTTCCTCGTCGACAGGCTCGTCCGGCAGGCGGAGCGTTTTACCATCGCCCGCTGCCGCGAGATCATGTCCCGCATGGCTCTGGCGGACTACCGCGGCAAGACGGGCGAGCGGGAGCCCCGCCTGGAGATGGAACTGGTCCTCCTGCACATGGCGGGCGGGATTGGCGCCGGCTCCCGCCGCGCGGGGGCCGGGCGTGGACCGGCCAGGAGCCAAAAGACGCCGCATGCGGAGGCGATCCCATGACGGCCAGGGAGAACGCGAGGCGAATCATGAAGTTCGACGCCCCGGAGCGGGTGATGCGGGAGATCCCCCAGTATCTCCTCTGCTACCACGGGTGCAACCACGAGGGTTTCGACGGCCGCGGCGAGGACGGCCCCGTGGGTTCGCGGTGGACGGATATCTGGGGGGTCGGGTGGCACAAGGAGCAGGCAGGGGTGATGGGGCTCACCTACCTGAACCCCCTCGACGAGGTGGGCAAGCTCAAATCCTACCGGTGGCCCGACCCGGACGACGAGCGCATCTGCGGCCGGATCCACGAGACGGCCCGCGCTTACCGGGGCGGGGATCTCTTCCTCGGCGGGAGCCACCGGGACACGCTCTGGGAAAAGGCCTATATGCTCGTGGGCATGGAAAACATGATGGTCTATTTCCACACCGAGCCGGGCTTTGCCCGGGAGATCCTGCACCGCATCATGGATTTTCAGCTGGGCATCGCCGCGCACTATCTCGCGGCCGGGATCGAGATCGCCAATGCCGGCGATGACCTCGGCACGCAGCGCAGCCTCATGTTGAGCCCCCGCATCGTCGAGGAGTTCCTGGTGCCGGAGTACAGGCGGCTCTTTGACCTCTACCGGGAGAGGGGCGTGGCGATCGCGTTTCACTCCTGCGGCCACGTGGAGCCCATCCTGGAAACCCTGATCGGCCTGGGCGTGGATGTGCTCAACCCGGTACAGGAAACGGCCAACGACCTCGGCCGCGTGCGCGCGATCGCGCGGGGGCGCATGGCCCTCCAGGGCGGTGTCAGCTCGGCCGCGGTCATGGCCGGCCCGCCGGCGCGGATCGACGCGCTGGTGCGGGAGAGGATCCTGCTCCTTGGCGCCGGGGGCGGCTATTTTTGCGCGCCGGACCAGGGGCTGCCCTACCCCGCGGCGCACGTGGCCGCCTTTGACGAAGCCGTGGAGCGGCACGGGCGTTACCCGCTCGCGGCGGTGTAAAAGCCCCGCTACGTGGCTTGCCGGCCTCCGTCATGGATGGCGTTCCTCTCGTCGATTATTGATTATGCTCTTTCACAAAGGCAAGGCGCAAAGCACGCCAAGAAAACCTCAAGACAAAGTATCTGTTCCAGCCCTGCTTTGCGAGCTGGGTCCTTGCTGATTCCGGTGCTTCACAACGGTTTTAAGGATACGGCGCGTCGATCAACTCGCTTGCCATTTGACCATCTGCCGGTATCCCTTCTCGAACCCCAACCCCTTCAAGATCTCCGCCGCGGGCGTCTCCAGGACGGGACGGCCGTCGAACTCGGCCACAACGATCCGTTTTCCCCCGCCCCAGGCCGCCGCCGCCACAAAGGTTCTTAGCGTTTCGGCCAGATCCTCCTCCCTCGATTCCCCGCCGCCGAGCGACGCCAGGCGGAGCTTGCGCCCACCCCCCGCGAGCGCGGGCTCGCCGCGGTTGAACACGACCAGGTCGGGCTGGATGCCGGGTTGCCCCCCGGGCAGCGGCAGGAGCGAGCCGTAGGGATTGGCGGGATCCTTCCAGAGGAGCGCCCAGTATACGGGCGGGCCTTCGCCCAGGGGGAGGCGCAGGCGTTCCACCGCCTCGGGCAGGGCGTACTGCAACCCGCCCAGACCCTCCACGAAATAGCCCCGCCGGATCCTCCCGATCGCCTCGAGCCGTTCGTAGACGGGCAGGAGCCCCTCCCAGGAGAAACCGTCCCTTGCCGCCAGGTCGCGCGTCACGAGCCCGTAACGGCGGAGGAGGATCTCGGCCGCGTCTCCGGCCGCGGGCGGCTGTTCCGGCGCGAGGAGCGACCAGCGTCCCATGCCGGCCAGGACAGGCTGGGTGAGGACATAGTGCCGGCCCCGGGGGTGCCGCTGGGCAAAGAAGCCGACCGGGCCCAGGGTGTCGTTGGTGGCCAGGCCGTCGCCGGCCAGGCTTTCCAGGGCCGCCAGGACGGCGTCGGGATCGAGGCCCGTGCGCTGCACGATCTGGGTGAGAAAGAGCGCGCCCCTGTCGCGCAGGGCTTCCCAGACCGCGGCGGCCGCCTGCGACAGGTTCCGGGGCGGCGCGCCGGCCGCGATGGGATCGGTTTCCCTGCCCGGCGGCGTAAAGCTGAGCCGCATCTCCGCGCCGCGGCCATGCGCCATCCAGACGTACTGTCCTCCCCCGACCAGCCGCTCCAGCATGGCGGGGCGGTAATCCCTGACGCGGGCGGGGAGGACCCCTCCCCCCCAGGCCCCGGCGGGCAGCCAGAGGCCGGCGAACCTCTCCAGGACATCGGCGAGCGCCTGCGGCCCGTAGCCGGGGTTGGCCACTCCCTGCCAGCGCGCGAGGAAGGCGGCATACTCGGCCGCGCCCCGGGGTTCGATCTCCCTGCGCGCCCTGGCCAGCGAACGCCGGTGGATCCGCTGCAGGAGATCGACGTCGCACCATTCGGGCACCGTGACGCCGGGGGAGAACTCCCCCTGCTGCACGAGGCCCTCCGCCTGTAACACGGCCAGGGCAGCCTCGACCGCGTCACGCGCCAGGCCGTAACGGGCGAGCAGCTCGTCCAGGGTAAAAGGGCCATGCGTGCGGCTATAGCGGCGGACGAGCCATCGCCGGGCCTCCGCGGGATCCATGGGGTTCTGCGGCGGCAGGGCCTCCGGCTCAAGCGGGCGGCATGCGGGCAGCGCGGCCAGGTAGAGGGGGAGATCCTCCGCGGCCACCCAGGCGCGGATCGCCGTGCCGCCTGCCGGCCAGGAGACCAGGGCCGCGCGGCGGGCGGCCCTGAGCTCCGCGAGCAGGGGATGGAACGTGCCCGCATCCCCGGCGCCGGCTATGGGGGCGGGCCCCTCGTCAAGCTCCCTGCCCCCCCTCAGCCAGGCGTGCAGCTCGTCCGCGCCGCGGGGCAGACAGCCCCCGGCCAGGCCCGCGGCCTCAGCCGTCACGGCCGCGATGGCCTCCGGGTCCAGGAGCCCCCGCACATCCTCGGCTCCCAGGAGTTCGCGCAGGGCCTCGCGGGGGAGCCCCAGGGCGCGAAAGCGCCGCTCGCCCTTTGGCAGGTCGGGGACGTACATGTACGCGCCAAAGAAGCTGAATTGCAGGCCGCGGGAGAAGGGGGAGGGGCGCTGGTTGCGGCAGCGGTGCACGGTGATCGAGCCATCGCGCAGCCCCGTAAGGACAAAGCGCAGGCCGTCCGCGTCAAAGGCCTGGTTCAGGCATTCCCGCATGGTCTCGAGCACGATGGGGAAGTCCGGGCAGTCGCTGACGGCCTGGAGGAGATCGGCCGCGCGCAGGCGGGCCAGCCAGAGCGGCGTGCGCTTGCGGCCGTAAGGGCCCTTGGGCAGGAGCAGGGCGCGGGCGGCGTTGTGGCGGAAAAGGAGGGCGAAGAGGGTGGTGCCCCTCACCGCGGCGGCCAGCGCCTCCTCCAGCCCCGCTGCGGGAAGCGCCGCCGGATCGAGGCGGGGCGGGGCGGGGGCGCCGGAGCAGTGAAAGAGGATGCCGCTATCGTCGTGCATGACCTCCGCCTCCAGACCGTCCCGCGCGAGCAGCTGTTCCTGGAGGAGCAGGGCCAGCGGCGCGTGGACCCTGGCGCCGAACGGCGAATGCAGCATAACCCGCCATTCGCCCAGTTCGTCCTGGAACTCCTCGATGACGAGCCGCCGGTCGCTCGGCAGGCAGCCCGTGGACTCGACCTGCGCCGCCAGGTGGGCGCGGAGGTTGGCGGCGGCTTTCTTGTCCATCAGGCACTCGCGCGCCACCCAGTCCTCAAAGTCCGGGTCCTGCAGGCGCGCGCCCAGTTCCTCCAGGAAGGCGCCGATGCGCCGGCCGAGCTCGAAGGGGCGGCCGGCCGTCTCGCCCTTCCAGAAAGGGACCATGGCGTCGCCCGGGCCGGCTGGGGTGACGATGAGCCTGTCGCGGCGGATCTCCTCGATGCGCCAGGCCGAGGTGCCGAGGATGAAACGATCCCAGAGGCGGCGCTCGGCCACGAATTCCTCCTCCACCTCGCCCAGGCGCGCGCCGGAGCCCGCCAGGTGGACGCCGAAGTAGCCGCGGTCGGGGATGGTGCCGCCCGAGGTGTAGTAGAGGCGGCGGCCGCGATCGGCCGCGCGGACGAGATCGTTGACCCGGTCCCAGTAGAGCCTGGGCCGCAGCCCGGCAAAGCGCTCGCTCCCGTACTCGCCGGCCAGCATGGCGAGCGTCCGGTCGAACTGGGCGCGCGGCAGGCGGCGGTAGGGGTAGGCCCGCCGGGCGATGTCATAGAGTTCGCCCGCGCCGCGTTCCCCCATGCAGACGAGGCCCACGAGCTGCTGGGCCAGGACGTCCAGGCAGTTCTCGGGGGAGCGGGTCTCCTCCACGAGGCCGGTGCGCATCTCCCGCACGATCGCGGCGCAGTCCAAAAGATCGCTCTGGGTCTTTGGGATGACGCGCCCCTTGCTCGCCAGGCCGGCCAGATGCCCGGCCCGGCCCACGCGCTGCAGGCCCCGCGCGACTTCCTTGGGGGATTCCACCTGGACGACGAGGTCGATGGCGCCCACGTCGATGCCGAGTTCCAGCGAGGACGTGGCCACGAGGCACTGCAAACCGCCGGACTTGAGCTTCTGCTCGACCTCCAACCGCCGCTCCTTGGCCAGGGAGCCGTGGTGCGTCATGGCCACCGTCGCGCCGGCCAGGTCGTTGAGCTTGGCCGTGAGCCGCTCCGCCAAGCGGCGGTTGTTCACGAAGACCAGGGTGGAGCGGTGTTCGCGCACCAGTTCCAGGAGCTTTTGCTGGATCGAGGGCCAGATCGTCTTCTCCGGGAGGCTGCGCAGGTCGTCCACGGGGAGGAGGATGCGCAGGTCCAGTTCCTTGCGCTGGCCGGTGTCCACGATCTCTACCGGCCGCGGCCGCCACTCTCCGCCGGGACCCGCCTCGCCCCCGCCCAGGAAGGCCGCGGCCTCGGCCAGGGGCCGCATGGTGGCGGAGAGGCCGATGCGCTGGAACGGGCGCGCCGTGATGGCCGCCAGGTGCTCCAGGGAGAGGCTCAGGTGAACGCCCCGCTTGTTGCCGTAGAGGGCGTGGATCTCGTCCACGATGACGTACGACACGCGACGGAGGATCTCGCGCGCGCCCGAGGCGAGCATGATGGCGAGGGACTCGGGCGTCGTGATGAGGATCTGAGGCGGCCTTTTCGCGATGAGGCGCCGTTCGGCCGGGGAGGTGTCGCCCGTGCGGACCGCGGCACAAAGAGGCGGGAGCGACAGGCCCAGGCGGGACGCCTCTTCGGTTATGCCGGCGAGGGGGAGTTCCAGGTTCTTGTGGATGTCGTTATTGAGCGCCTTCAATGGCGAGACGTAGAGCACGCGGACGCCGTCATCGAGAGCATCGCCCGCCTCCAGTCCCTCGTAGAGCCGGCTCAGGCATTGCAGGAAAGCGGCAAGCGTCTTGCCGGATCCCGTGGGGGCCAGGATGAGCACGCTCCTGCCCGCCGCGACGGCCGGCCAGCCCATGGCCTGCGGGGGGCTCGGCGCGCCGAAATTGCGGGCGAACCAGTCGCGCACGGCGGGGTGGAGGGTGGCGAGGGCGTCCTGGGTTTCTGCCATAGAGGCCTCCGGCGGGCGAAGGTTCGCGGCGCGCGCCGCGCGGCCGCGATGGTTGGTTCGCCCCAAGTGGGGTTGGATCCTGCCGGGGGGGGAACCTCACCCCAACCCCTTTCCCGCGGGGAGAGGGGCTTCTGGGATGGTTATTGTAGGACGATGGTTAGGCCGGAGATCGCCTGGCGCCGATTGAGGCGTAAGTGGCCGAGGAGGAGGTGTCCAGCCTGCATCTTCGCCCAGGAATGAATTCCTGGGCTAGGTTTTGGCACGGTCTGAATCCCCTGCGGGGGATCGGTCATGGTTTGGGTGATGAAACGGTTGGGCTTCGAAGCACCTCCACCCAGGATGGGCTCAAAGGCGGCGATGTACATGGAGGTACCGAAACCGCCGCCGAATCCCCGCAGGGATTTGAGAAAGGTTTTCATCTTAGCCCAGGATTTCAATCCTGGGCGGAGGCTACCAACCCCCGCACCCCGCGCTTTCCCATCCATTTCACATGCATCGCACCGGCCATTTATAACCCGGCGCGCGGACCCAATCCCGGGCGACCCCTTGGGGTCCGCCGCCGGTGCAGCCGCCTTTTGAGCCGGTTTGCTTTTTTACCCCGCCGCCGCCTGCTTTGCCCCGTTATCCGTGGGCGCTGCCGGGCGGCGCGAGGCCAGGAATAGGAGCAGGAGCAGGGGCAGGACGTTGCCTACGGGGATGGCGCCCCAGATGGCGAAGGCCAGCGAGGGCAGGAAATGCACGTCCAGCCTGCGGGCAAATGACCAGGTCAGGGCGAACATGATGATGCCGTAAACGATCGCGCTGCAGCCCAGGGCAAAGGTGCCCCAGTAAATGAGCTCGCGCTTGGTGGCATGGATGATGCCCAGCCCCAGGAGGCCGCCGATCACCCCGGCCGCGATGACGAGGAGCCCGAGCCACCCCAGGAGCAGTCCCAGGTAGGAACCAAGGTACGACTGCTTGCGCTTGGCAGTTTCCTCTCCCGACATTTTAGCCACCTCTTTCTTTTACATATGACAAAGTGTTCCGAACCCGTTATAGATCTTCGCCGCCTCGCCCCGCAAACCTGCCACCGCTTCCCCGAAGCCAGTCTCTGGGTGTTTGAACCTGAATCATATCAAACACACTATTAATGACTTTATCTGTATAATCTGTGAAATCTGTGGTTCAACTGGTCTAGGTTTTTAAAATCCGGGTTCAAGCCAGGCACGCCCGCAGCCGTGCGCACACTTCTTCGACGAGTTCGACGGGTGCTCTGGCGATGAAGGCGGCGTTTCTCGCCCGATAATCGATTGAGCGTGTCTGTTCCACCATGATGTAGCCGTGCACCGCCGGTGAATCCATCACTTCGACGTGCAGGGGGTAGTCTCTCCGGGTGGATGTGAGCGGGCAAACTAAAGCCAACCCCGTATGTTGGTTGAAAAAGTCATTGCTCACGACCAGTGCAGGCCGGGCTCCGCGTTGTTCGTGTCCGGATTGCGGCGTAAAGTCGAGCCTGATAAAATCACCTCGACTGGGAATATAAGCCACGTTCACCATTCCTCCTTGCCGCGCGGAGCGCCCCAGTCCGGCGCGGGCGGTGGGGAATCGGCGACATATCCCGCGAAGAGCTCCTGGATGGTATATTCCTTACGGCGTTTGGGAGGATGGCGTAGAATTATACGGCTCTCCTCGGCGACGATTTCGACTTCATCTCCCTCGGTAAAGGAGGCTTCGGCGAGGAGGTGTTTGGGCAGGCGAATTCCCTGGCTGTTCCCCCATTTTTGCAGTCTGCCGATCACGGTGCATACACCTCTTTAAGGTCTGTATATACATAGTATAAACCGTGCGCCTTATTCACGTCAATGCGTCATGTGTCTGGAGTCGTGCAGGCGGAGGATATTCTGCGTCTTGCCTGCATTTCCTCCACGCCTGGGTCTGGAGGAAAAGACGCGTGTGAGGTAGAAACTGCCTCTTTGATCAACCACGCGGATCATCCCTCGCGATGACGCCAGGATCGCAAAGAAGTGCTTAAGTACGGTGTTTTCCACTTTCTTGGCGGGTTTTGCGCCTTGGCGGGAAATAGGTTGATATATCGCTATAAAACTGGAGGAACAAAATGACAACCGACCGGCACGCCGCGCGCGACTGGGAAAACCCCAAAATCCTCGCCCGGAACAGGGAGCCGGCCCGGCCCGTCCTGATCCCGTACGCCGATACGGCGGCGGCCCTGGAGGGCGAGCGGGGCGCATCGCCGTATTACAGGAGCCTGAACGGCCTCTGGCGTTTCCGTTACCTGGCATCACCCGAGGAGGCGCCGGGGGATTTCTTTGCGCCCGGCTTTGACGACGCGGCCTGGGACCGCCTGCCCGTCCCGTCCAACTGGCAGATGCACGGCTACGGCCGGCCCAATTATACCAACATCGCCTATCCCTACCCCGTGGATCCCCCGTACGTGCCGGACGAGAACCCGACGGGCCTCTACCGGCGTTCTTTCATCATCCCCGAGGCCTGGCGCGGCAGGCGGGTCTTCCTCGTCTTCGAGGGGGTCGACTCGGCCTTCCACGCCTGGTTGAACGGCTCTCCCCTGGGTTATAGCCAGGGGAGCCATCTCCCCGCGGAGTTCGATCTCACCCCCCTGCTCCGTCCCGGCGAGAACCTCCTGGCGGTCCAGGTCTTCCAATGGTCGGACGGCAGCTACCTCGAGGATCAGGACATGTGGCGGCTTTCCGGCATTTTTCGCGACGTGTACCTCATCGCCGCGCCAAGTGCACACATCCGCGACTTGTCGATCCGGACGGAACTCGACGGCGCTTGCCGTGACGCCGCGCTCAAGATCCGCGCCGCGTTCAGGAACCTCGCGGACGGGCCCGCCGCGGGGCACGAGTTGGCGGCCAGGCTGGTGGATGCCGACGGCGCGGCCGTTTTCGAGCGGGCTTTCGCCGTACCCCGGCGCCTGGATCCCGGCGCTGAGATCGAGCTGGACCTGGAGGAGCGCGTCCACGGGCCGCGCCTCTGGTCCGCCGAGGATCCCTGCCTCTACACGCTGCTCATTATCCATAAGGACGGCGCGGGAGAGATCCTCGAGGTGCAGCGCTGCGCCGTGGGGTTCAGGCAGGTCGAGACGAGGGACGGCCACCTCCTCATAAACGGCGTGCCGGTCAAGCTCCAGGGGGTCAACCGGCACGAGTTCCACCCGGACTACGGCCACGCCGTGCCCTTTGCCGCCATGCTCGAGGACGTCAGGCTGATGAAGCGGCACAACATCAACGCCGTCCGCACCTCCCACTACCCGGACGACCCGCGTTTCCTGGATCTCTGCGACCGGTACGGGCTCTACGTGATCGACGAGGCCGACCTAGAGACGCACGGCTTTTTGCTGCTCGGCGACTTGAACCGGCTGGCGTGCGATCCCGAGTGGGAAGAGGCCTTCCTCGACCGGGCCGAGCGCATGGTGGCGCGGGACAAGAACCACCCCGCGGTAATCGTCTGGTCGCTGGGGAACGAGGCCGGTTACGGCCCCAACCACGACGCCATGGCCGCCCGGATCCGCGCCCTCGATCCCACGCGGCCGATCCATTACGAACAAGCCCGGGAATCGCCGGCGGTCGACATCGTCAGCGTCATGTACCCCACCGTGGCCAGGCTCGAGGAAGAGGGGAAAAAGCCCGACCCCCGGCCCTTCTTTATGTGCGAGTACGCCCACGCCATGGGCAACGGCCCGGGCAACCTCAAGGAATACTGGGAGGTCATCAGGGAGCACCCGCGCCTTGCGGGGGGGTGCGTCTGGGAATGGGCCGACCACGGCATCCGCCGGCGGACCGGGAGCGGGCGGGAGTGGTTCGCCTACGGGGGCGACTTCGGCGATCTGCCCAATGACGGCAATTTTTGCCTGGACGGGCTGGTCTCGCCGGACCGCACGCCCCATCCAGGCCTTCTCGAACTCAAGAAGGTCCTGGAACCGGTCGAGGTCCAGGCAGTCGACCTTGCCCGCGGCCTGTTCAGGATCAGGAACCGCCACTCCTTCATCGGCCTGGACTACCTGGAGTGCCGCTGGTCCATCGTCCGGGACGGCGTAACCATCTGGGAAGGAAGGCTGCCCCCGCTGGAAGTGCCTCCCGGCGGGGAGGAGACGTTGCGCGTGCCCTGCGGGCCGCCGCCGGCTGGAAGCGGGGGCGATTCCTGGCTCAACCTGAGCTTCGTCCTGGCGCGCGGGACGCCCTGGGCGCCGGAGGGGCACGAGGTGGCCTGGGCCCAGTTCGAGATGCCCGCCCCGGCCGCGCCCGCGGCGGTTGTAGCGCCGGGGGTGATGCCCGCCCTGGAGCTCCAGGAGGAGCCGGACGGCATCACCGTGCTGGGGGAGGAGTTCCGCCTCGTCTTTGACGAGCGCCGCGGGACCATCGCGGCCTGGGAGCACCGGGGCAGGCCGCTCCTCGTCCAGGGGCCCCGCCTCAACCTCTGGCGGGCCCCAACCGACAACGACGCGCGTCAGGCAGCGGAGGCATGGCGCCGGGCCGGCCTGGACAGGCTCGTGCCGCGCGTGCGCGGCGTGGCAGCCGCGGCGGTCCGGCCCGGGGAGGCGCGGATCGAGATCGAGGCGACGCTGGGCGCATACAGCCTCGCGCCGGCTTTCGACGCGCGCATGGTCTATACCGTCCGCGGCACGGGCGACCTCTTCATCGACGTGCGCCTTGTGCCCAGGACCGAGCTGCCCCACCTGCCCCGCGTGGGCCTGGAGATGCGCCTGCCGCGGGCCTGCGACCGGATCGCCTGGTACGGCCGGGGCCCGCACGAGAGCTACCCCGATCGCAAGGAGAGCGCCAGAGTGGGCGTCTACGCGGGGCTGGTCGAGGAGCAGCACGTGCCCTATCTCCGGCCCCAGGAGAACGGGAACAAGACGGACGTCCGCTGGGCCGCGGTGACCGATGCCTGGGGTGCCGGCCTGCTCGTCATGGGCATGCCCCTCTGCCATGTGGGCGTCCACCATTACGACGCCCACGACCTGGCCGCGGCCAGGCACGATCACGAGCTCGTCCGGCGGGACGAGACGGTGCTCACGCTCGATCACGCCCTGGGAGGCCTGGGGAGCAACAGCTGCGGGCCGGGCCCCCTGCCCCAGTACCTCCTTATGCCGGGGGAGTTCTGTTTCTCCGTCCGCCTGCGGCCCGTGGAACTGGCGGACGAGCCGCTGGCGCGGGTTGTCAGGCGGATCCTGGAAGGCGCGTAAAAAGAGTAAGGGCAGTACTGAAAATGGGTGATCCAAGAATGCCTCTTCGGTCGCATATTCAGTTTTACGGTAACGAGATAAGGACTATAACGGCGCCGGGTGCGCCGGTGCGGCCTGCTTGCTTTGGACATCCGTGTCGTCGCAAGCTTTACGCCCTTCCTGGGCAGAGATAGCTTCGCATCTCTGCGTCGCTGCGTCGTTCCCCGCAATTTTGCTTCCGAATCTTTGGTGAAAAAGCGGTGAATCATCGCTTTTTCACCATACAATGTCGGCAAAATTGCGTTGAGGTGCTCAGCGTACATTTAGTACGCTTGCGCTCTCAGACCCAGGATGGGTTAAAGTCGCTAAGTACAGGGATGTACAATTAGCGACCAGACTTCCTTGCTCCTTGATCTGCTCGTCTCTGAGGCCGCAAGCGGTGTCGAAGAAGTGGAATCCGGCGCACCCGGCGCGGTTGCCAGCATCCTGCTACTGTAAGCAGCACCCCATCCTGGGGTGCTCCCGGCGCAGGCAGGATGCCGAGCCGCGCGCATGGACCGCCGGACTCGGAGTATTGGAGCGCCCGGGGCCTGCTCCATGCCCTCCTTGGCGAACAGGCCTTTACACCATCCGCCTGGTGCTGAGAGGGTGCGGAACTCTGCGCAGGATGCGCTTAAAATCGCGAAGGGCATGGATGCCCGAGCACGACCGGTTCCAGCCGTCCCGGGAGGGTCCGGTCTGCTCGGAACCTCCATGTGATTCGCAGACCTCCTGGGCAAGGGGAGGGCGGGTAGCGCCTCCCGCCGTCATAAAACTGATGGCTCTGTTCTGGTTAACGGTTGACCTGCATGCCGTAGATGCTCGGGCCGACGGCGCCCTGAGAGGACAGCGCTACACAAAAGCAGGCAAGCCATCCTGGCTACGGGAAAGAACGGGATCCAGATCCTAGGGCATTTATGCTCTTGCCAGATCTAGTGTAGCGGTAGGCTCTCAGCCTACCGTCGGCAGAAACGATGATCCGGATCAACCGGTGTTCAGAACAGAGCCAAACTGATTATACGATCCTACCACAATAGATCGGAACGATCCGCACAATCCTGGCCAGACTAGGATGGAGGGCAAAGGCCTAATCCGGCCTGCGCCGCCGCAAGAAAAATAATCCGGAGGTCCTGGGCATGAACCTGCTCAATCTGGTCTGGTTCTTTTTCATCCTGGCCGGGCTCCAGCCAGTCCTGCGCCAGTACATGCTGGAGTCGGCGCGCCGCAGGATGCTCGGCCAGGTGGAGCGGGCCAGGGGCTCGCGGGTCATTGTACTCATCCACCGCCAGGAATCCATGAGCTTTCTGGGGTTTCCGGTCATGCGCTACATCGACGTGAACGATTCGGAGGAGGTCATCCGGGCCATTCACCTAACTGCGCCAGACGTGCCCCTGGACATCGTCCTGCACACCCCTGGCGGTCTGGTCCTGGCGGCGCTGCAGATCGCGCGGGCGGTGAGGAGACACCCGGCGAAGACCACGGTCCATGTCCCGCATTATGCCATGTCCGGCGGCACCTTGATCGCGTTGGCGGCGGATGAGATCATCATGGATGAACACGCCGTCTTGGGCCCCCTCGATCCCCAGGTCGGGGGCTATCCGGCGGCGTCCCTGCTCAAGGTGGTCGAGGAAAAGCCCGTGGGGCGCGTCGATGACCAGACCCTGATCCTGGCCGACGTGGCGGCAAAGGCCACGGCCCAGACGCGCCACGGCGTCCTGGAATTGCTGGAGGGGCGGATGGAACGCGAACAAGCCGAGAGCATCGCGGCCAAACTCACGAGCGGATCCTGGACGCACGACCACCCCATCAGCTGCCGGGAGGCGATCGATCTCGGCCTGCCCGTCAAATGCGGCCTACCCGCGGCCATCTACCGGATGATGGGCCTCTACCCCCAGCCCGCGCGCAGGACGAAGAGCGTGGAGTACCTGCCGCTGCCCCGCGCGGCGGAACGGAGGCCCCTGCCCGCCGCCGCGGCGGATGACGGAGCGAGTGAGTGGTGAGCATTGGAACGTAGGGGCGCCATCAAGCTCATGGGCATGAGCTGCGCCGCGTGCGCGCGGAGGATCGAAAAGCGCCTGCAGGCCGCGCCCGGGGTGCTCGAGGCCGCGGTCAACCTGGCAAGCGAAAAGGCCACGGTGAGGTACGATCCCGCGCGGACGGATCTCGCGCGCCTGATCCGGACCGTGCGCGAGACAGGCTACGACGGCCGCGCCGTCGAGGGTGGCGGCGAGGGGGAGCGGCCCGGCCGGACGGAGCTGTCTCTCACGGGCATGAGCTGCGCGTCCTGCGCGCGACGGATCGAAAAAGCCCTCAATGAGCTGCCCGGGGTGGCGAAAGCAGCGGTCAATCTCGCGGCAAACCGGGCGCTGGTGGAATACGACCCGGCCGCCCTGGAGACGCGCGATCTGATCGCCGCCGTAGAGCGCGCGGGTTACGGCGCCCGCATCCATAGGCCTGAGGGCCGGGAATTGGAGCGGGCCGAGCGGGAGCGCGAGATCCGCCGGCTCCTCCGGCGTTTCATCCTGGCGGCCGCGCTGTCCCTGCCCCTGGTCTGGGCTATGATCGCCCACCTCCTTTCGTGGGAATTCTTCATGTTCCTCATGAACCGCTGGGTGCAGCTGGCCCTGGCCACGCCGGTCCAGTTCGTGAGCGGCGCCGCATTTTACCGCGGGGCATACAAATCCCTCCGCGGCGGGGGCGCCAACATGGACGTGCTGATCGCCCTGGGCACCTCGGCCGCCTATTTTTACAGCGCCTACAACACGATCGTCATGCCTGGGCAGGTCTATTACGAGTCGGCCGCCGTCGTCATCACCCTGGTCATCCTGGGAAAGCTTTTGGAGGCGGTCGCCAGGGGGCGGGCGGGCGAGGCCATGCGCAAGCTGATGGGCCTCGCGGCCAAGGGCGCCCGGGTCATCCGGGACGGGCGCGAGGTCGAGATCCCCGTGGATGACGTGGCCGTGGGCGAGGTGCTCCTGGTGCGGCCGGGCGAAAAGATCCCCGTGGACGGAGAGGTGCTCGAGGGTTATTCCGCGGTGGACGAGTCCATGTTGACGGGCGAGAGCATTCCGGTGGACAAAAAACCGGGCGACCGGGTGACCGGGGCCACGCTCAACGGCAACGGCCTGCTCAAGGTGCGGGCACTCAAGATCGGCCGCGACACGGTCCTGGCGCGTATTATCGAGATGGTCGAGGCGGCCCAAGGCTCCAAGGCGCCCATCCAGCGCCTGGCCGATCAGATCGCCGGCGTCTTCGTGCCCGCGGTCGCGATTGTGGCCCTCGTCACCCTCGCGGTCTGGCTCGTCCTTACCCGTGACGCGGCCAGGGCCCTGGCGGCCTTTACCGCCGTGCTCGTCATCGCCTGCCCGTGCGCCCTGGGGCTGGCCACGCCCACGGCCGTCATCGTGGGGACTGGGCGCGGCGCGGAACTCGGCATCTTGATCAAAGGCGGCGAGGTCCTGGAACGCATACAGGCCGTCAACACGGTGGTCTTTGACAAGACGGGCACGCTGACCGAAGGGAAACCGGCGGTAACCGAGATCGTTCCCTTTGGCGGTATGACCTCGGACGAGCTTCTCCGCCTCGCGGCCGCGGCGGAGCGGGGGTCGGAGCATCCCCTGGGCCGTGCCGTGATCGCCAAGGCCGAGGGGGCGGGCGTCAAAACGGCGGCGCCGTCCTCCTTTCGAGCCGTGCCGGGCCGGGGGATCGAGGCCGCCGTGGAGGGGCGGCGCCTCCTCATCGGCAACCGCCAGTTCCTGGAGGAGAACGGCATCTCCCTGGACGAGGCCCTGGCATCACTGGCGGCCCTCGAGGAGTCAGGCAAGACGGTGCTCCTGGCTGCCGCCGACGGCGTGCTGGCGGGCCTTATCGCCGTGGCGGACACGCTCAAGGAGACATCGGCAGGGGCCGTTTCGTCGCTCACCGCCATGGGCGTCGAAGTCGCCATGCTGACCGGCGACAACGCGCGCACGGCCCATGCCATCGCCGCGCAGGCGGGCATCGGCCGCGTGCTCGCCGAGGTGCTGCCCGAGCACAAGTTCGAGGAGATCGAGCGGCTCAAGGCGGCCGGCCGGGTCGTGGCCATGGTGGGGGACGGCATCAACGACGCGCCCGCTCTGGCCTCGGCCGACGTGGGCATGGCCATCGGCACGGGCACGGACGTGGCCATGGAAACGGCGGATGTCACCCTGATGCGGGGGGATCCGCGCACCGTGCCGGCGGCCCTCCGGCTTGCCCGCCGGACCATGCGAGTGATCAGGCAGAACCTATTTTGGGCTTTTGTCTATAACACCCTGGGCATTCCCGTGGCGGCCCTGGGGCTGCTCTCGCCGGTCATCGCCGGCGCCGCCATGGCGCTCTCCTCCGTCTCGGTGGTCTCAAACTCGCTCCGCCTGAAGAGATTCAGGGAGGGATAAGGAACTCCCGGCCGCAAAAGAGGGCCCCCTCCCAAAGCCTGGGGAGGGGGCTTTTTATACGGGGATGAGCCGCGTGATGTGAGTTGATACTCAGGATCAGGGATCGACCACGACGGCCTCCAGCACGTTGAGCGACTGCACTCCGTCTCCGACCACCTGGAATTCGTGTACGCCGAAGGTGGAGCTCTCGACCAATGCCGTGCCGGGGCCGCTGAAGCCTGTGATGACGGGGAATTGCTGCAGGATCACCCCTTCGGGCGTCTGCACCGGGGCCTCCACGAGCACGGACTGGACGTTGAGCCCGGGCACCTCGAGCACGGTGATGACCTGGAAGGTCTCGCTCTGGGACTCGATGAAAATAGCCCTGGCCAGGAGCACGATGACCTGCCGCACCGTCAAACCGTCCGGGCTGATGCTGAAGAGGATCTGCTCGATCTGGACCTCCACCGACTGCGCCTGTTCCGGCGGGAAGCCGGGCGTGCTGACGATGAGGGAGAACGGCACCACCTCGGTGATATTGCGCACCACGTCGTCCTCGCCCACAAAGCGCACGTCCTTGACCACGTCGCCCTCGACCAGCAGGCCGCCCGGGATCGCCTGCGCCCGCAGGTTCTCGATCCTGGCGCTGACCTCGGCAACCTTGATGCCCGCGACGGGGAGCGTCACTTCATTCTCCACGATAATCTGCCTGGTAAAGACCACTTCGCGCTGGACGGCCTGCACGACGGTGATCGGCACGACCCGCTTGCGGATGACGAGCACGTTCACGAGCCTGACCAGCACCTGGCTGAGGTTTTCCCCGATCACCTGCTCGATCTTGAAGAGCGGACCGGCGCCCGTGACGAGGCGGAGCTGGCGTTTCTCCACCACGACCAGGCGGGCGTTGATGATGACTTTTTCCTCGAGTTCGGTGGGGCTGAGGAGATGGAAGATGATCTGCTCGATGACCGGTTCAGCGACGAGATCCAGCCCCGGCGCGGCGCCGGGGATCTCCACCATGACGCTGAACGGCACGTCCTCGGCCTGGTGGTGCTCGATGTCGTCGGTGCCGATAAAGAAGATCTGCTTGTGGATGGTGCCCTGCAGGATGGCCTTGCCCGGGATGACGCGGCTTTTCAGGTTCTGCAGGACCGCCGTGATCTCGCGGATCTTGACCGCCGGTTGCGCCAGGGTGATGACATCGCGCCGCAGGATCTGGCCCTGTCCCTCGCCCACGATCTCGGAGACCCTAAAGAGCGGCCCCTCGCCCAGGGCGGCCTGGAAGGCGAACGCCTCGGTCACCTTGACGAAGACCTCGACGACGACCTTTTGCCTGAGCGCCTGGGGCGCGACGAGTTCGAAGATGATGGTTTCGATGACGGGCTGGACCTGGACGTGCATCCCCTGGCGCGCGCCGGGGATCTCCACAAAGGTGCTGAACCTGATGTCCTCGGCCTGATGGCGGCCTACGTTGTCCGTGTCGACGAAGAAGATCTGCTTGTGGATGACACCCTGGACGATGACCTTGTCAGGGATGATCTCCGTGGTGATCTCCCTGATCTCCGCCCTGATCTCATCGACCTTGAGCGCTGGCACGGCCAGGGTGACCAGGGTCTCGTTGAGGTTCTGCACGGTGCCCTCGCCGATCACCTGCTGGAGCAGGAGCGTCGGTCCGGTGCCGGGTAGGAGGTTTGCTTGGACCTCCTCCACGACCTTGACGAAGACGTCGATGAGCACTTTCTTTTCCAACGAGGCGCCGTTGTCCCTGAGATGGAAGAGCACCGCCGCCACGGTGGGCTCCACGACGGCCGTCATCCCCGGCATGGCGCCCGGGATGTCCAGCATCGTGCTGAACGGGACGTCCTCCGCCAGGTGGTGGACCATGGCGTCGGTCTCGACGAAAAAGATCTGGAGATGGACCTGGCCCTGGACGATGACCTTGTTCGGGATGATGCGCGCGGTGATGCCCGTCAGGGTGGCATCGATCTTGCGTACCTTGACAAAGGCCCGCTGCTGCTCCTGGGCGATCTGGCCCACCGGCGTCGGGGCCGGGGTTACGGCCACCTGCTGGTTGGCGCTGAGCTGGACCTGCGCACCCTGGAGCACGGAGACGGCCGGCGCGGACGCGGAGATGACCGCCGGCTGGCCCACCACGTGGGCGTCGGGCGCGCCTGCCGGACAGTCCTGGCGCATGTCATCCGAATTCATCTGCGGCAATACGACCGGATCATCGGAAACGAGCGGAACCTCCCCGACTCTTACCGCCTTCATGACCCTTGGTTTGCGGGATACCGGTTTCTTCGCCCCCGTCTTGGCCTTTGCCCCGGCCTTGCTCCCTGCAGTGGTTTTCTTGCGGACGGCCGGCTTTTTCGCCGCCTTCCCCGTTGCCGTCCTTTTCTTGGCTGTACCTATACTCCTGTTTGATTTGGGCTTCGTGGGTTTACCCTCTATGTACACTGGCGCGTCCCCAGGCTCCCCGGGACCGCCCCGAACCTCCTGGTCGGCCACGACTTTCCTCCCCTTTACGGCAAGTCTGCTACAGTATATGAACAAGGACCAAGCCGTGTCCGCGTCCCTGGCAGAGGTTACCACGCATCAATCGGACAGGAGTGAACGGGCCGGTTAGCGAATTCACCTGCGACGAAAACGTTGAAGACACGTGTGTGAAAGGGTGTTAAGCATGAGACGTCTTATCCCGATCGTCCTCATGGCAGTGATCCTGCTCGTGGTTTTCACCGTACAAGCCAGGGCCGACGGGTTGGAACTCCGCCTGGACATGGATGGCGACTCTTTGGGGGAAACCGGGTTCTGGCCCGAGTTTGCCCGGCTCTATACCGAGCCTCAGCAAATCGATCCGGCTGTGGCCGGCTTCTGGCTCGCCGCCACCGCTGGATGCGTCCACTTTGACCAGGCCTTTTACGACAGCATCCATAACGGGCTGGTTACGCCGGAGGTGGAAAGATTCAGCGCCACCGTGACCAAGTTGGGTGAGGGCTTGGCTTCCCTAATCGTCACCGGCTTGGTCTGGCTGGATGACGGCGAGGCGGGACGCCGGTGTCTTGAAGCCATACTCTTTGCCGGGATCAACGTGCAAGCCCTGAAGATGCTCCTGGGCATGGCCCGGCCTTACCTGGGCCGGGGCCCCGTTTTTACCGGCCCGACGCTGGACGACGACTACATGGCGATGCCCTCGGGACATACGGCCAACGCCTTCGCCCTAGCCACGGTACTGGCGGCGACATACCCCCGTTATAGAGTTATCTTTTATTGCCTGGCGGGTATAGTGGGGCTCTCCCGCGTCATTCTGGAGGAGCACTGGTTCTCCAACGTCTTCGCCGGCGGGCTGCTAGGCATCTACGCGGGCCAACGTGTGCTGGGGCGAGAGTTTACCGTTTTCAAGTGGGAGTTCTAGCAGCAGTGTGAAAAAGGTACCGGAACGCAGATTATGGCGATTAATACCCAGATGACAAGGGTTGATAGAATCGCATGAAATCGGTACGATGCCTAATCTGCATAATCGCTTTACGTAATTAGAAACGATTTAACAGGATTAACATGATTTTCAGGATTTACACGGATTATTTGTCTATTAGATTATCTTTATTGATGACCTCAATCTTGAATCATGTTAATCCCATTAATCATGTAAATCATGTGATATCGTTCCCTGTTTTACGTGTTTATCGGTACAAGAACGGTTTTTCACACCGCTTCTAGAAGTTTACGTGTACGGGTCTCCGATACTACTACTACTAACCGGCGGTCTTAGCCGCCGTTCCGGCTTCATCGGCCATGGCCAGAGACAGAACGGCATCCATCTCCCCGACCAGTTCGAACCGGAGTTTGCGCGCGACGTTCTCCGGGATCTCCTCGAGATCCTTCTCGTTCTCC
>JBLNBS010000024.1:0-20896 GCA_050260175.1 Patescibacteria group bacterium
GATCTCGGCCGGGATGCCGGGGCGGGCGCGCACCGCGCCGTCATAGAACTGCGCGCTCATGATATTACCCAGGGTGTATCCCTGGAACGCCCCGCCGATGATCCCGCCGAACCAGTGCACATCCTGCAGAACGCCGTCGCGGTCGTCCCGGGGGGCGAGGCCCAGGTCCGACCTGTACCTCTCGCGCCACGCCTCGGGCAAATCGTCCACGGCAAGTTTCCCCTCGAGCAGGTCCAGCTCGAGGTCGAAACGGAGCATGACGTGGAGGTTGTAGGTGAGTTCATCCGCGTCGGTACGGATCAGGGACCGCCCGACCTTGTTGACGGCGCGGTAAAAGGCATCAGCGGTCACGCCGCCCAGCTGCCCGGGAAAGGCCTCTTGCAGCCTGGGGTAGAAAAATGCCCAGAATCCCCGGCTGCGCCCCACCAGGTTCTCCCAGAGACGCGACTGGCTCTCGTGCACGCCCGCCGAGGTGCCGCCGCCCAGGGGCGAGCCCTCGTAGGCGGGATTGATACCCTGCTCGTAGAGGGCGTGACCCGCCTCGTGCAGGGTGGAGAAAAGGGCCTCGCCCAGATCGTCCTCCTTGACGCGGGTGGTGACGCGCACGTCGTGCGGGGAAAAGCTGATGGTGAAGGGATGCGGGGACCTGTCCTGCCGGCCGCGCGTGAAATCGAACCCGAAGCGCTCTACCACCTCCAGGCCGAAGGCGAGTTGCGCGTCAGCGGGGAACCTGCGCCGCAAGAAGGAGTCGTCCGCCGGCGGGCGGGAGGTGGCGGCCTCGACCAGGGGCACCAGTTCCGCGCGGAGTTCGGCAAAGATGGCCCTGATATCCTTGGCCGTGAAGCCATAATCGCTGATCTCGATCAGCGGATCGGCGATGTGCTCCCACCCGGGATAATACTCCGCCAGCTCGCGGCTGAGCGCCAGCGTCGTCTCGAGGAAAGGCTTGACGGCGCCGAAATCGCCCGCCTCGCGAGCTTTGACCCAGGCCTCGTAGGTTGCGGCGACATGGTTGTTGAGGCGGGCAGTGAATGCCGGCGGCACCCTGGCCGCCCGCTCGTATTCGCGGCGGGTGACGCGGATGAGACCGGCTTCGTCCGCGTCGTAGGGCAGGCTTTGCTCGTACGGCAAAAGCTTTTCCAGGAGGCGGCCGAGGGCGGGATCGACGAGTTTTTCGTGGGCCAGCCGGGCCAGGGTGGCGCATTGCCGCCCCCTGGCGGCCGCGCCACCCGGCGGCATGTAGGTCATCTGGTCCCAGTTCAGGAGGGCGTTGGCGCCGTTCAGATCGGCGATCTCCGCCAGCCTGGTCTTGAGCTCCGCGAGCGCGGTTTCCATTCCGTAACCTCCTGATCACGCAAAGAAACCTTATGATGAACCATCTGTTCCGGCCCTTCCTTGCGATCTTGGCGTCTTTGCGAGATGTTGATTCCGGTATTCTTCACAACGTTTTAGCTAGTGCACCCTCGAGAGCATCGACACGGCCACGCCGAGAATCACGCCGGCCACGATGCCGAAGGTGCCGGAGTGCCCGCGGCGCAGCTCCTGGGCGTCGGGGATCAGCTCGTCGCAGGTGACAAAGAGCATGGCCCCGCCGGCAAAACCGAGCGAGACCGCGAGCAGGACCGGGGAGACGCGGCCCAAGAGGCCCCCGAGCGCGGCCCCGAGCCCCATGGGCAGCCCGGCCAGGAAAGTCCAGCCGGCAATGCGCCACGGGGGGACGTCCGTCAGGCAGAGCGGGCAGGCCATGGCCATGCCCTCCGGGGCGTTCTGGATGGCCATGAGCAGGGCCACGCCCAGCCCGAACCGGGCGGAGGAACCGAACCCGGCACCAATAGCCAGGCCCTCCGGCAGGTTATGCAGGGCGATACCCACTCCCACCACCAGGCCCGTGCGGAGGAAATGCCTGCTTTCCTCGTCCGTGGAGAGGAAATGCACGTGGGGGGCGAGGAGGTCGGTCAGGGCCAGCAGGCCGGCGCCCAGGGCCAGGCCCAGCAGCCCCCAACCGATCCCCGCCACCTCGAACGACTCCGGCATGAGGTCAAAGGCCACGACCGCGAGCATGATCCCGGCCGAGAGACCCAGGACGGCGCTGAGCACGGTCTTGCCCGGCTTGGGCAGCATGGCCACGGCGAGCCCGCCGGCGCCGGTGCCGAGGACGCCGGCCAGGGTACCGATGACAGTGATGTACAATAGCTGGGGCATGATCATCCCCCCCGAGGATCGATCTCGAAACAGGTTTTCGCCGCGGCGGCACCCTTATCCTTGCGGTGAAGTGTGGATCTGTAAAGAGGGCGAAATGCTTAACTAAGTTAAGCATTTTTGAGCCCTGGCGAGCTGGCGGAGACACTGAGCCGGAATGAAGCGGCTAGGGATCCACAGGCGCCTGTTCGGGTTTTGCCCGGTGGAAAGGGAAGTGATATACTTTAACCATGTTAAATAAATGACCGGAATTCGAAGGCACTTTCGAAATCCGGGTGGAGGCGGGGACGATGATGAAAGCCACGCGCATTCTCAGAGCGGAGCACGAGGGCATCCTCACCATGCTGGCGGTCCTGGACGCCTTGGCCGATCGCGCGGAGCGCGGAGGACTCGAACGGGCGGACGCGGAACAGGCGCTGGACTTCTTCCGGGGTTTCGCCGACCGGTGCCACCACGGCAAGGAGGAGCGCCAGCTCTTTCCAGCTCTGGCAGCGGCGGGGCTCGGCGAGGAGGGCGGTCCCATCAGCGTTATGCTGGCCGAGCACGAACAGGGGCGGGCGCAGGTCAAAGCCATGGCTGGCGCTTTGGCGGACATGGCGGCGGGCGGCCCGGACGCCGGCGCCTCGTTTGCGGCCTCGGCCCGCAACTACCGGCGGATCCTGGCCGGGCACATCGACAAGGAGAACGGCGTGCTCTTCCCCATGGCCGACCGCCTGCTGGCAAAGGCTGAGGACGGCCGCCTGGCCGCGGAGTTCGACCGCATCGAGGCGGAAGAGATGGGCCTGGGCACCCACGAGCGCTACCATGCCATGATCGATGAGATGGCCGGGAGGTACACGGCCGCGCAGGAGCATGCCTGCCATTGAGCTGTTGTTTCGCAAGTCAAAAGCTTTTTCCCCAGCCCCTTGCGTCTTTGGCCCTGGCTTGCAAGGCGGCCGGAGCCGCAGGGGGCAATGCGCTTTTGCGCGGCAAAGGTACTTTTGCAATCCGGTGGAGGCAGTCCGAGAAATGCACGTCATGACGCGGAAATGAAAGAACTGTATACAGCGGCTGGGCCGGTTGACAAGACATCACGCCCGTAATACAATTGGTGCCAAGCAATTCTGGGCCAATCACCCATGCGAATGTCGGATAATTTTATCTATGCAATGATTATTTAGATCATAGTTAGAATGAGGAGTTTATATATGCACGACAGTCTCAATACCTGGATAAATGAAATGGCCCGGCTCACAAAACCTGAAAACATCGTCTGGATCGATGGGTGTCAGGAGCAATTACGGCAATTGACCACCCAGGCAATCGCGGAGGGAGAGATCTCTCCGCTCAACGAGGAAAAGTTCCCGGGCTGTCTCTATCATCGCACGGATCCGAGCGACGTGGCCAGGGTTGAGCACCTCACCTTCATCTGTACCGCCAGGCGGGAGGATGCCGGGCCGACCAACAACTGGATGGCGCCGGAAGATGCCCGGGCCAGGCTCGGCGCCATCTTTGACGGCGCCATGCGCGGCCGGACCATGTACGTCATTCCATACCTCATGGGCGTGCCCGGGTCGCCCTTCTCCAGGGTCGGCATCGAGCTCACCGACAGCATCTACGTCGTGCTCAACATGGGCATCATGACGCGCATGGGCGGGGTCGCGCTCCGGCAATTGGGCGACAGCCCGGAATTCGTCAAGGGGCTGCATGCCAAGGCCGACCTGGATCCCAACCGGCGATACATCTGCCATTTTCCCGAGGAAAACGAGATCTGGAGCGTGGGCTCGGGTTACGGCGGGAACGTGCTCCTCGGCAAGAAATGCTTTTCTCTCCGCATCGCCAGTTGGATGGCGCGGCGCGAGGGATGGCTGGCCGAGCACATGCTGATCCTCGGCGTCGAGGATCCGGAGGGGAACGTCTCCTACGTGGCGGGCGCATTTCCCAGCGCCTGCGGCAAGACCAACCTGGCCATGATGGTCCCGCCGGCGCCTTTCAGGGACAGGGGTTACAAGGTGTGGACGGTAGGCGACGACATCGCCTGGATGCGCGTGGGCCCCGACGGGAGGCTCTGGGCGACAAACCCCGAGGCCGGTTTCTTTGGCGTGGCCCCCGGCACCAGCATAAAGACCAATCCCAATGCCATGGCCACCGTGGGGCGGGACACCATCTTTACCAACGTCGTACTGGCGCCCGATGGCACCGTCTGGTGGGAGGGCATGGGCATCGAGCCGCCCGCGTCCGGCCTAGACTGGCAGGGCCGGCCCTGGACGCCGGGCGGTGGCGAAAAGGGCGCCCACCCCAACTCGCGCTTTACCGCGCCGGCCCGCAACTGCCCCTGCATCTCGCCGTACTGGGAGGACCCGCAGGGCGTGCCCATCTCCGCCATTCTCTTCGGCGGCCGGCGGGCAAGGGTGGCCCCCCTGATCTACGAGTCCTTTTCCTGGCGGCACGGCGTCTACGTCGGCGCCTCCATGGCCAGCGAAACGACGACCGCCAACATGGCCGCGGTGGGCGTGGTCAGGCGCGATCCCATGGCCATGCTGCCCTTCTGCGGCTACAACATGGGCGACTACTTCGCCCACTGGCTGGAGATGGGAAAGAAGATCCCGCATCCCCCGCGGATCTTTCACGTCAACTGGTTCCGCACGGATACGAAAGGTGATTTCGTCTGGCCGGGTTTCAGTGAGAACTTCCGGGCGGTCAAATGGGCCCTGGACCGCTGTGAGGGCAAGACCGGAGCCGTGGAGTCGCCCATCGGTTACCTGCCCGGACCGGAGGATATCGACCTGGCAGGGCTGGACCTCGGCAGGGATCAGATCGACCTGCTCCTGGCCGTGGACCGCGAGGCGTGGCTGGAGGATCTAAAGAACCAGGAGGAGTTCTTCGCGAAGTTCGACCGCCTGCCGCGGGAGATCCGGGAGGAGATGGAGGGGCTCAGGAAGAGGTTGGGGTAGATCACCGCGGCGGCCGGTAGCTCCGCACCGGCCCGACGCGCCCGATGTAGATGGGGGCGCGCAGCAGGCTTCCCCGGAGCAGATGGGGCGGGTTGTCGCGAAAATACTCGGCGTTGTAGCCGATCCCCCTCGTGGACGCTTGGCTCGACCAGTAGCGGAGGCCGATGATTCGTCCCGCGCTGCGCAGCCAGCCAAAGAAGACCACGGTGTGCCCGCTGCCGTCGGCGCGCGTCAGATCCATAAAGTCGCCGGGCTCGGCCGCCAAGGGATCGTGGATCCTGCGGCCGAAGCCGTAGCGTTCGATGGCCATCGCGCAGTTGCTCGAGGCCTTGTCCCCCTTGGCCGCGTACCACGTGAGGGCCAGGTCGTAGAGTTCGTCCCAGGTCAGGCCGTTGAAATAGTCGATGGGCAGGCCGAGCCGCCTGTTCCTGGCCTGCACCGCCCGGAAGAAGGCCTCGAAGGTGATGCCCACGCAATGGCTGGCGCGGCTGCCGTTGGGACTGGCCCTGAGCAGAAGCCTGCCCCGGTAGTACAGGTCGCGGGTGACGCCGTTGTAATGCGCGTAATCCCGGTTGAGCAGATAGGGGTATCGGCCGCCCTCGTAGCCCGCCATGACCTGCAGGACGTAACCGTTGAGGTCCCGATCGTACTGCGCGAAGAGCCGGGAGCGCGCGAGTGCTGGCGGGATTACGCCCGCCTCGGGCGGGTAAAGAACCCCCGCCGCCAGGGCGGCGCCAAGCGCAAGGACGAGGATGGCGGGGCCCTTACCGGGGAAACATCTCCTTGGCATCGAGCATCTTCCTCCGGAGTTATTGCGTTCCAGAGAAAGCTTCAGCGGAGAACGAGGATCGCCTGCTGGGAATGAAGGGTAGAAACCCTCGATTCCCCAAGGGGGCGGCAGAGGTGATTGGTAAAGGGAAATCCGGCCCAAGGTGGAATCGGATTGGGAGGGATGTAGATCAAGATCTCCGTGTGACCCCATCGGAGGTGTCCGCCATGAAATCTCTCCGCGTCCCGATCATCGTTCTGCTCGGCCTGCTCTTGCTCATGCCCGCCGCGCCCGCCGCCGGCGGGGCGGGGGAGACGGCTCCCGCGGCTCCGCTTCAATCCCCCGGCGCCTGGACCGGCGATCCGGTCGTGCGCACACGCTACGGCGAGGTCCAGGGGTATGGGGACAGGGACGAAACCTGGGTCTGGCGGGCGATCCCGTACGCCCGGCCGCCCGTGGGGGAGCTGCGCTGGCGGGCTCCCCGCGACCCGCTGCCCTGGCGCGGGGTGAGGAGGATGCGTTCGTTCCACCGGGGCTGCACGCAATACGGCCTCCTCGGCGGGATCATGGGCGGGGAGGACTGCCTCTACCTCAACATCTGGCGGCCCAGGGACGCCGGGGACGGGCTCCCCGTCTACGTCTGGATCCACGGCGGCGGCAACTCCACGGGCTCCGCGACCATGGTGCCGGACTATTACGGCCACAGGGTGGCGGCGCGGTCGAGGATGGTCTTCGTCTCGCTCAATTACCGCCTGGGGCCGTTCGGCTGGTTCACCCACCCCGCGCTCCGCGCGGGCGAGCCGCCGGACGACGCCTCCGGCAACTACGGCACCCTGGACATCATCAAGGCTCTGGCGTGGATCCGCGAAAACATCGCGGCCTTTGGCGGCGATCCGGCAAGGGTCGCGATCGCCGGCGAGTCCGCGGGCGGCTTCAACGTGCTCAGCATGCTCATCTCCCCCCGCGCGGCCGGGCTCTTTCAGCGGGCGATCTGCCAGAGCGGCCTTCCCGCCTCAAAAAGGATCGACGAGGCGGATGCCAGGTCCCGGGAGGTGCTGGCCAAGCTCCTCCTCGACGACGGCCGTGCCGGTACGAGGTCGGAGGCGCAGACATTGGCCGCGGCCATGGCGCCGGAGGAGATCCGCTCGTACCTGCGGTCCAAGAGCGATCGCGCGATCCTGCGCTGCTACACACCGGGCGTGGCGGGCATGATCGACAATCCCGCGATCCTGAGGGACGGCTTCGTCATCCCGCGGGAAGGCTTCGACGCTTTTACGGACGGCGCATGCGCGAACAAGGTGCCGCTCCTCATCGGGAGCAACCGCGAGGAATTAAAGATCTTCCTCTATTTCACCCGCGGCCTGTCCTGGAAGAGCGACCTGTATCAGGCCCTGGCCAAATACGGCAGCGCCCTGTGGAAGGCCGCCGGCGTGGACGGCGTGGCGCGCAAGCTGAGCGCCGCACCCGGCCAATCCCCGGTCTATGCCTACGAATTTGCCTGGGGGACCCCGGACGCGGCGGGCCAGAGTCCGCTCCCGGGGAACTGGGGCAGGAAGCTCGGGGCCTTCCACGGGCTGGAGATCTCCTTCTTCCTCGGCACGGACACGATCTTCGGCCTCTTGCAGCATTTCCTCCTCACGGGCCGGAACAGGCCCGGGCGGGCCGCGCTGTCCGGGGCCATGATGAGTTATGCCGCCAATTTTGCCAAAAACGGCGACCCAAACGGGACCGGCGGCGGTTCCCTACCGGCCTGGGAGCCCTGGTCGAATGCGCCGGGTGGCCCGAAGTGTATCGTCCTCGACGCGGCGGGTGATACGTACGATATCGCCATGTCGCGGCTGGAGTACACCGAGGAGGGCGTCCTGGCCGCGGTACGGGCGGAATTGGCGGAGCCGCTCAGGGGCAGGGTGCTGGAGATGTTACAAAAAGGACTCTTTTAATTCGGAGTTTGTGCGACTGACCCGATTCGTGGCTTTCGGAGCACAAACTCTGGTATCAAGTACCACACGGTTACACTGTATCTAGTGGTCCGTGGCATTACGCGCACAGGCTCTTAGGTCATTATAGTGCCTGAAACTTAGCTCAGCTTCGTTTATCCGCTCCATGATTCAGCCCGGCCGTCAAGGCCGGGCTGAATTCTCCTTCTGTTCGGGGGACCAATCCGCCACATCGCCGAAAGGATGGGTCGAAAGAGCCCTCTCGAGCCGATCGAGCGCCCCGTCGATCAGGGCCTTCCTCTCCTTGAGCAAACGGCTGTCGCCGGTCTCCCAGTAGCCGCCGTCGTCGGAAACCTCCAGATCGGCGATGTAACGTTTCTTGCATCAGCCGGGCATCGCGGGCGGCGATCTTCTTCCACGGCCGGGAGCGATGCGCCTGCTTTTAAGAGCGATAGTGTAAACCGGCCTAACCCGGCATCCATGCCGCATCCATGCCAGGGATGGCATCAAAGTCAACTCACAGGAGGTGGAAGAGTGACAGATGCCCCCTTCGGGGGATAGGGGGGAAGACCCACCCGGCCGTCTCCGGGATGGGTTTCAGGCCGTAGCCATCCAGCAATAGGCGCGCGAGCTCCGGCCGGCCGAAGGCGTAGAAGGCAAAGGGGGCGATGAAGTCAGTTTTTTGATCCACATCATGCAGCCTCCCCTGGAGGTCTTGCTATACTGATGACAGCAAAGGGGGAATGAGCGATGCGGCGCAAGATCGTCCGGATCGACGAGGATAAGTGCAACGGCTGCGGCCTCTGTGTGCCGTCCTGCGCCGAGGGGGTCATAAAGATCGTGGACGGCAAGGCCAGGCTCGTGGCGGAGAATCTCTGCGACGGGCTCGGCGCCTGCCTTGGCGAGTGCCCGCGGGGCGCCATCTCCATCGAGGAGCGGGAGGCCGAGGCCTTTGACGCCGAGGCGGAGGTGACCCAAAAGGATCACGAAGCGTATGAACTGCCCTGCGGCTGCCCGGGAAGCATGGCGAAGACCCTGAAACGGGAGGCTACGCCCGAAGCGCCCGAGGCGCCGATGCAATCCGAGCTTTGCCAGTGGCCGGTCCAGTTGGCGCTGGTCTCGCCTATGGCCCCGTATTTCAAGGGCGCCGATCTGCTGGTGGCCGCGGATTGCGTGCCGTTCGCCGCGCCCGATTTTCACCGCCGTTTCCTGCGCGGGCGGGCGGTGGCGGTCGGCTGTCCAAAGCTGGACGATGCCGGCGCGTACGTGGAGAAACTGGCCGAGATCATCCGGCATAACCATCCCAGGAGCATCACCGTGGCCCACATGGAGGTCCCGTGCTGCTTCGGCCTTGGGCGGATCGTGGCCGCGGCGCTGGAGAGGGCTGGCGTCACGGTGCCGGTCAAGGACGTGACGGTCGGGATCGACGGGAGCATAAGCGGGGATGATATACAGAGCTAATCTCACCAACCCATCCATGGATGGAACCGATCCATCCGGTCTCAGGGCCATTCATGGTCTTTCGTGAGATTAGCGGCGTCCTTTAGGGCGCCGTTGGCAGAAAACGCGTTTTTCACACCGCTTCAAAAGGAGGTCGATCGTGATGAGGGGCAGACTGGCAGGCAAGAAAGCCATCGTCACCGGAGGGGCCATGGGGATCGGATTCGGCATCGTCAGGCGGTTCGTCGCGGAGGGAGCCGATGTGCTCATCGCCGATCTCGACGGCAGGGCGGCGGAGGCCGCCGCGGCCAAGGCAGCGGGTGGCCCGGGCCGGGCCGTGGCCGTGCAGGCCGACGTGGCCGAGGACGGCGCGGGCGCAAGGCTCGTGGAGAGGGTCGTGCGGGAGTTCGGCGGCCTCGACGTGCTCGTGAACAATGCCGGCATCTTTCCCCAGGTGCCCATGGTGCGCATGGAGCCGGCGCTCTTTGACAAGGTCTACCGCGTGAACCTCAAGGGCCTGGCCTTTGTCTCCCAGACGGCGGCCAATAGAATGATCGAGCAGGGCGGGGGGGGCAGGATCATCAACATCGCCTCCATCGACGCCTTCCATCCCTCCATGGTGGGCCTGGCCGCCTACGACGCCAGCAAAGGCGGGGTGGTGATGTTCACCAAGAGCCTCGCCCTGGAGCTCGGGCCCCACAAGATCCTCGTCAACGGCATCGCGCCGGGAGGGATCGCCACCGAGGGCACCTCGCGCCCCCTGGAGGGGAGCGGCATGTCCAAGGAAGAGATGGAAAAGATGCTCGCGGCCTTTACGGCGCGCATCCCCCTGGGCCGCATGGGCGTGCCAGACGACATCGCCAAGGTCGCGGTCTTTCTGGCCTCGGAGGACGCGGACTACATCACGGGCGAGACCATCGTCGTGGACGGGGGGATGTTGCTCTCGTAGCCTTTGCGGCCATGCCCGGACAGACTCCCGGGGGGCGGGGACGATGGGTCCCCGCCTTTTTTTGCGGCAGGAGGGGATTTATTTTCCCGTGAGAATGTATAGATTATCATCTACATGTCGCCATATGGATAGATCTCTTCCCAATAATTGTTCAAGTTCAGTGATTTCATGTTCAAAGTAGTCATCTAGTTTTGCCAGGATGTCTTTATTTAGCTTAGTATACATTGTTTTACAATCAGATCTCGCCAATATAATATTTTTCAGTTTCTTAAGAACCACCTGGGTTTTCCAGGTGGTATTCATTTGAATAAGATCTCGAATTTTTTGCGATATGTGGTTACGGTAGAATAATTGACTAAGAGTGGCGCGTTTTGTTCCTGTGTTTTGATTCTTGTAGAGATCGAGTCTAAAATTATGTCGGGTATCAACTTCTAAGAATCGAAGTAAATCAGGTAGATTTTCTTCGATATTATTAATAAATTCTTCAAAAATTATAAACTTCATATTTTTATAATTAAAATACTCAAGATAACGGCTAATATGTTGAGCATAACAACTTTCTTTGAGGTATTGAAAACCGTATTCATGATGAAAGAATCTCAGAGATCTTGCCTGGCGGTTGGGAGACCAAAAAGCTTCAGGCAATGGCAGGTCTTCTAACTGCATATTTCTAAGGAAATTATAATGAGAAACCGCTCTCGTTATGGGATTTCTCAGCATAAAAATGAACTTTACCTTGGGTCCAAGGGACTGATATATCCTCTTCGGGCATTCTTCGTGGCATAGATAGGCGGGAGAAATATCTCCGATGGCTATCTCGCCGGCCGCCTTGGCGTAATACCTCGATTCATACCAGGGCAAACCCTTGTCGTAATTGATTGCAAAAAATTTGGTCTCTTTGATCCTGGGTAAAAAAACCTGCGGGTGTTGAATGAGCAAATAGTAAAGCGTTGTGGTCGCGGACCTGGCTGCGCCCGGGCAGATGAAATTGGGTAACATGCTTTACCTCTCCAGACGTCTCTCCGAGTGATGTTGACAGCACCCAATCGTGGCACGTGCTGTTCCTGGCGCCAGAGTCTGTGCTACCGGGCTGGCCGCGCAGACTCCTTGGGATGAAAGGTGATGAAGGTGCGTTTTTTCTCTTATTGGCAGTCAGGGTTGGAAAATCCTCCTGGTCATGCCAGGTAATACCGGGATCAATTCAGCGGCCGTTGACACGAGATCTCGTGAAATCTATAATTGATCTGAGTTTCCGCTTGCGCCCCCATTTTCGGCGCACCCGGCCTAGGAGGTCAGCCATGCTTACCGCCAACGAGATCCGCCGGCAGTTCCTGGAGTTTTTCCGCGCGCGCGGCCATGAGATTGTGCCCAGCGCCTCCACGATTCCCTGGAGTGACCCCACCCTCATGTTTACCAACGCCGGCATGAACCAGTTCAAGGACGTTTTTCTCGGCACGGGCAGCCGGGCTTACGTTCGCGCCGCGGACAGCCAAAAGTGCATTCGCGCCGGGGGCAAGCACAACGACCTCGAGGAAGTGGGCTACGACACCTACCACCACACCTTCTTCGAAATGCTCGGCAACTGGTCGTTCGGCGACTACTACAAGCGCGAGGCCATCGCCTGGGCGTGGGAGCTCTTGACCGGCGTCTGGGGACTGCCCAAGGACGCGCTGTACGCCACGGTCCACCACACGGACGATGAGGCTGAAAAGCTCTGGCGGGAGGTCACGGAGATCGATCCCGCGCACGTCATGCGCTTTGGTGACAAGGACAATTTTTGGGAGATGGGCGAGACGGGCCCCTGCGGCCCCTGCTCGGAAATCCATATCGACCTCGGGCCGGACCGCTGTGATAAGATGAACATCCCCGGCCACGCGTGCGGTGTCAATGGGGGCTGCGCCCGCTATATAGAGCTCTGGAACCTCGTCTTCATCCAGTACAACCGCAGGGGCGACGGCTCCCTCGAGGAGTTGCCGGCCAAGCACGTGGACACCGGCATGGGGTTCGAGCGGATCTGCCGCGTCCTGCAGGGCGTGGACTCCAACTACGATATCGACCTATTCCGGGAGCTGATCGGCGCCATCGAGAGGCTGGTCGGCCGGCGCTACGACGAGCCAGGCAACCAGGTGGCCTTTCGCGCCATCGCGGATCACCTGCGCACCCTGGCCTTTGCCATCGCCGACGGCGCCCTGCCGAGCAACGAGGGACGGGGCTACGTCCTTCGCCGGATTCTCCGGCGCGCGGCCAGGTTCGGCCGCCGGCTCGGCCAGGATCAGCCCTTCCTGTACAGGCTCGTCCCCGACCTGGGCTGCGTCATGGGCGGGGCCTATCCGGAGCTGATCGCCCGGGGCGAGCATTGCGCCAACGTCATCAGGGCCGAGGAGGAGGGATTCGGCCGTACGCTGGACCGCGGGATCGAGCTCTTCGAGGAGATCGCCGCGGATCTTGCCAAGACGGGCGGCAAGACCATCCCCGGCGCGGAAGCCTTCAAGTTGTATGACACCTATGGCTTCCCCCTGGACTTGACGCAGCTCATGGCCAGGGAGAAGGGTTTGGCCGTGGATACGGAGGGCTTTGAGCGGGCCATGCGGGAGCAGAGGGAACGGGCGCGGGCTGCCGGCCGTTTCGGGCAGGCGGAGATCGTCTGGCGGGAACTGGCCGAGTGCGGCGAGACGGCCTTTACCGGCTACGAGAGCTTGGAGGAAAAGTCCCGCCTCGTCAGGGTGGGGGAGAGCGACGACCAGTACCACCTCGTCTTCGACCGCACGCCTTTTTACGCCGAGTCCGGCGGCCAGGCCGGCGATACGGGCTGCCTGGAGGTGGACGGCAGGATCCTGACCGTGGCCGACACGCGCAAAGCCGGCAATTACGTGGTCCATCTCGTGGGCAGGGAGGCCGAGCTGCCCTCCGGTACTGTATGGACGCTCAAGGTGGACCGCGAGCGGCGCCGGCGCACGGCCGCCAACCATACGGCCACGCACCTGCTCCAGGCCGCCCTGCGCCAGGTCCTGGGCGGCCACGTCAACCAGTCCGGTTCCCATGTCACGCCGGAGCGGCTCCGTTTCGATTTCACGCACTTTGAAAAAGTAACGCCCGCGCAGCTCGCCAAGGTGGAAAAGCTCGTCAACGGATGGATCGGCGGCGCCTATGATCTCGACATCCGCGAGATGGCCCACGCCGACGCGGTCGCCGGCGGCGCAACGGCGTTGTTCGGCGAAAAATACGGCGACGTCGTCCGCGTGGTTGGGATCGGCGAATTTAGCAAAGAGCTCTGCGGCGGCACGCATCTCAAGAACACGGCTGAGGCCCGCTATTTCCGTATCGTCTCCGAGAGCAGCGTGGCCACGGGCGTGCGCCGTATCGAGGCCTTGACCGGGGATGCCGCCATCGAGCTTGCCGAGTCCGAGCGGGCCCTGGTCGGGACGATCGCCGAGACTCTCCAAGTCAGCCGGGACGCGACGGCCGCGCGCGTGGCCGCCCTGGCCGAGGAGGTCGAGAACCTCCGCAGGGCTGCCGGCAAAGCCGAGCGAGAAGCGGCCGGCGGCAAGGTGGACGAGCTGGAGATCAAGAGCCTTCCCGGCGGCAAGTACGTCGTGGGCCGGCTGGACGGCCTCTCTATGGAGCTGCTCCGCGAGGCCGCGGACAAGCTGCGGGACAAGATGGGGAGCGGCGTGGCGATCCTGGGGGCAGTCACGGACGGGAGGCCGCTCTTTGTCGTCGGCGTAACCAAGGACCTGACGGCCAGGGTGAAGGCCGGGGATTTGATTAGGGAGATCGCGGCCGTGGCCGGCGGAAGCGGGGGCGGTAGGCCCGATTTCGCCCAGGCCGGGGGGAAGGATGCGGGGAAGATCGATGAGGCGCTGGGGAAGGGCGGGGAGATAATCAAGCAGGCCTTGGGATGAGCCGGATAGGCAGACCAGGGATTACCGAGGCATGGAGGACATCTCGTGGGGGGTGTCCTGATATGAACGAAAGAACTGGTATCCAGCACAATCGCCGAAGCATACGTTTGACCGGCTATGATTATGCTGCGCCGGGCGGCTATTTTCTGACATTATGCGCGAAGGACAGGAAATGTCTCTTTGGCCGAATCTTCGATGGTAAGTTCGTCCTGGATCAATATGGGATTATTGTCCAGGAGGAATGGAATAAATCCGCGGAAATCCGTCGCGAAATTGAATTGGGTCCATTCGTGATAATGCCAAATCACGTTCATGGGATCGTATTCATAACGCATGATGCGCGCGATACGTACGTAGGCGTAGGGGCGACCGGGCGGTCGCCCCTACGCCTACGCCACGGCATCATCACATCGCGGTCACCCCTACAATCCGGTGCCACACAATTGCGGCCGATTATAAATGAAAACCGCAGACCCACCGGTCCTGCGCCGCGTTCATTGGGGCGTTCATCGCCGGTTTCAAGGGTTCCTCCGCGAAAAGGATCAATATGCTGCGCAACACCCCAGGTCATCCGGTTTGGCAACGCAATTATTACGAACATGTGATCAGGGATCAGGAAGAATTGGATCGAATCATCCGATACATTGAACAGAATCCGTGCCGCTGGGAAAACGATCTAGAACATCGATCCTAAGGAAGCATGATTCTACCGCTCTGAAAAAGGCTGCCAACTGTTATATCCAACCAGGTGTGGCCCGTCGCTGGCGGACAGTCTTGTCGAGGCTGAGGAGGCGGCGGCGGACGGCAGGAACCGGGGGTTTTCATGGCCGGGGTTAGAGCGGGGAGCAACTGGGCGACCAACGGTACCTCGGGGGAAAGAGCAAGGACGAGATCTTCGCCGCCCTTGACGCGGCCATGGCTACGGTCAAGAGCCGGGAAGTACTGCCTGGAGGCGATCGCATGCCGGTAAGGCTATGGACGAAAGTCAAGGATTTTCTCCTCGATATCCTCCAGGAATTCGCCGGCTGGTTTATTTTTGTCCTGATCATCGCCGGCATCTTGGTATGCTTCAACATTGTGCCGGTAATCCGCGACAAATGGCACGAGAGAAACCAGACGAGAATAGCCGCTCAAGGGGTCGCCCGTTTCCGTGAAGGGTTTACGGGTGGTAAGGGCACGGGACAGGCGGATGACGGGGAAATACGGTTTAGCGATTACAGTCTGTTTCTGCCGAAAGGTTTCATGTATTACGGGATTCCTTTCAAGCCCGGACGGTATCTCGTGCCCTTCTTTACTGCCACCAGTGAAACCGCCGGCATTGCTTTGGATATTTGGGGCAGCCGGTGGGATGGGCGAAATAGCGTTCGTGGAAGCGGACTGATCCTTAACCTGCCCAAAGAGGTGCGGGGTTGGCGGCAGTACAGGCAGGAGGTCTACTTTGAGGATCCGAGACGGCCGGAAGCGGTCTTCTATCGCGGCGCAGGCGGTGAAAGGGATATAGTGCAGGCTTTCCTCCAGGACGGCGAGACGTTCGTGGTCTTTATCTTTCGCCTCGAAGGACCTTGTGGCATCGAGCACGAAGCTTTTATCAAGCGGATCCTTTTCTCTTTTCGACTCAATGATACCTAAAGGCCCCGAAGCCCGGCGAATCCGATATTCTCCACCCAGGATTGCAATCCTGGGCGAAAACCCGCGCAGAAGGTGGATTTCCACGAAGGACGGCTCGGATCCGATAGGGGCGCACAGCTGTGCGCCCCTCCGGAGACGATGGGCGTGGTTCTTTCCACCCAGGAATCCATTCCTGGGCTGTTTCTGATCGGATTTCTCCCCGTCTTGACATCACGTCTCCTTTGTATTACGATCCGTAATACAGGAGGGTCTCTTCATGTTCAGCCTCAGGCTCCCGCCCGACCTGGAGGAAAAACTGACCTCTCTCTCCGCCCGCGAGGGCCGCTCAAAGTCAGACCTCGTCAAGGAGGCCTTGGCCGAGTACCTGGGCCGGCGGGACAAAGAGCCCTGCCCGTACGAGCTTGGGCGGGATCTCTTCGGCCGGCACGGCAGCGGCGCTGGCAACCTGGCGCGCGACTACAAACGTCTGCTCAAGGCCAAGCTCCATGCGAAGATGCCTCGTTGACGCCGGTCCGCTCATCGCCCTCTTTGACCGGGACGACGCTGACCACGGGCGCGTGCGGGATTTCCTCGCGGGTTACCACGGGCATCTCGTCACTTCATGGGCCGTGGTGACCGAGGTCCTGCACATGCTGGACTTCAGCGACGCGGCCCAGATCGATTTCCTCGAATGGCTGAGCCGCGAGGCGCTTGTCATCCCCGCGTTCACCAAGACGGAACTGGCCGGTGTGATCGAGCTTACGCGCAAATACAAGGATGTCCCCATGGACTTTGCCGATGCCACGCTCATGGTGCTGGCGGAGAGTGAAGGGATCGAGGAGATACTGACCCTGGACGCGGATTTTGGTATCTACAGGACAAAAAAGGGTGTCGCGCTAAAAACCGTTTGGTGAGCTGATGTTCCTGGCGGACGTGGAAGAGGTCATGCAGGATTTCGCCGCCATCGATGCCGAAGTTTCTTTGCCGGTAGATACACGGGTGGTCTTGATCGAGCGGCTTCAGGCGGGTTTGAATCTACCGATCCCGGACGACATTGACCGGCTCTGGCGCGAAGAAGTAGAGCGGCGGGTGGCGCAGGTCGAGCGGGGCGAGGTGGAGCTTATTCCCGGAGAAGAGGTCTTTGCCAAGATTCGCGAGCGGTATAAACGATGAAATTCAAGGCGGGTCTTGACGCGGCTTTTGGACATCGCCTATAAAGGAGAGGGACGATGAAAAGCGCAATCCCATGGAAGATCGCGGCCGTTCTCCTGATCGCCGCCCTGGCCCTGCTCTCCCTTTCCTACCTGACCGCGCACGAGCTGCATCCGGACGAGGCGCATTACTGGTCGTGGTCGCGCCACCCGGCCGCGGGCTATTTCGACAACGCCCCCATGGTCGCCTACATCGTGCGGCTCTCGACTGGGCTCTTGGGCAAGAGCGAGTTCGCCATGCGGTTCCCGTCCTGGCTGGTCTATTGTATTCTAATCGTTTTGGCATTCCTCTTCGCCCGGCGGGTATACGGCAGCGGACGCGCCGGCCTCATCGCCGCCGTGCTCTTCGCCACCACGCCGATCTTCCTCGTCTGTAACTTCCTCATCACCTCCGATACCGGCAAGGTGCTCTTCGCCGCGCTGGCCATGATCTTTGCCTATATGGCCGCCGTCGAGGGCAAGAGGGGTTTTTGGCTCCCGGCCGGCGCCGCGTTGGGCCTGGGACTGCTCTCAAAGTATCAGGCCGTGCTCGTTGGCTTTTCCATCCTGCTCTTTCTTATTTTTACAAAGGAGGGACGGCGCTGGCTCAGGACGCCCTGGCCTTACCTGGCGGCCCTCCTTGCCCTCCTGATCTTTTCGCCCGTGATCGTCTGGAACTGGCGGAACGATTGGGTTTCCTTCCGCTTTCAGCTGAGCCACGGCTTCCACGGCAAAGCCCTGCAGCCGCTCGGTCCCATCATCTTCCTCCTGGGGCAGGCAGTGGCGCTCTCGCCCCTGCCATCCGCCTCTTTCGTCCGTGCCGCCGCGCGGACGATCGGAAAGCGCGGCGAACGCCCGGCCAGGGATGTCTTCCTCCTCTTTTGCTCCCTACCGACCCCTCTCTTTTTCGCCCTGACGAGCCTCAGGTTCCTGGGGGACATGCACTGGTCCATCGACGCGCTCTTTCCAGCAGTCGTCCTGCTCGGGGGATGGATCGAGCGCGCATGGCGCGAGGCCGCCGGCCGGCGGCGGCGGAACCTTCGCGTCTACTGGGCGACGGCCGTCGCTTTTTCGCTCCTCCTGGCGGGAATCGTGCGTTACCCCGAGTTTTTGAGGGCGGGAGGCCTCCTGCGCGCGGGCGATCTGCCCACGAGCTACCTCCACGGCTGGTCCGGTCTGGGCCGCGCGATCGACCGGATCGCGGACCGGGAATTCCCGGGCAAAAACGGAGTCCCCGTCTTCGTCCCCAGCTACCAACTGGGCGGGGAGGTGTCGTTCTACACCCGCGACCGGCGCCTCGCGTTCCTCGCCGCCCCCCTGGCGCGGCGCAACCAGTTCGACCAGTACGTCCTAGCGGGGATCGGTAAATACGCCGGCCGCGGCGGCCTGCTCCTCGCCACACAGGACGGCTTTGCCGGGCGGCTCGTGCCGCGTTTCTTCCGCGGCGCCAAACTCGTGGGAATGTACCGGCGAACCCGTTTCGGGGAGACGCTGGATGTCTTCCACATCTTCCGGGTCGACGGCATCAAGGCGGAGGCGATCCGGAGGGCGGTGGCGCAAAAACCGTTGGGACTCTAGCAAGGCGGCGTAGCCGCCTTGACCCGGGGAACGCGTTTGTCAACCTGGTGCGGGAGGGAAACTTCAGGGAGGCCATGCCGTCTCTTTGGAGGATTCATGCTTAAGGAACTCTTGCGCGCGCGCACGGACAACCTGGCCGTGCAGTTCCTCCGCTACGCCGTTGTGGGCGGGCTCGCTTTCGCGCTGGACTTTGGAACGCTCTACGCGCTTACCGAGGGCCTGCGCTTCCATTACCTGGTCTCGGCGGCGGCGGCCTTCTTGGTTGGGCTCGTCTTCAATTACATCCTCAGCACGTTCTGGGTCTTCAGCCGGCGCACGCTGGCCAACCGCTGGGCCGAGTTCGTAGCCTTTGCCGCCATCGGCCTTGCCGGGCTGGGATTGAACGAGATCTTCATCTATGCCTTCACCGAGTTCGCGGCCCTGCATTACCTCGTCTCCAAGGCCGCGGCCACGGTGCTCGTCTTTATCTGGAATTTTTCAGCGCGGCGGTTCATCATTTACCGCTAAAAAACTTGTGAAAACCCTGGAACCCAGATTATCGTAGAAATACTGGCTGAAGAACGGTATTATATGATTAACATGATTAACGGGATTAACAGGATTCAGAGCCAAAGAATCAAATAAAAAGAGCATTGTAATCAGCAAAGGATCCGTGTAAATCCTGAAAATCATGTCAATCCTGTTAAACCGGTTCTATGTGGAACGTTATTACGTGCTTAACAGAATTCAGGGCGAAAGAGTCAAACGGTTTAAACGTCTCTTGGAGCCGTGGCTATGCCCGCTCAACGGAGGTAGGGGATGGAGAAGAAAACCGCGCTCGTCATCGGCGCCGGGCCCGCCGGGCTCACGGCAGCCTTCGAGCTTTTACGCCGCACGGAGATCAGGCCGATCGTGCTCGAGATGACAGAGGCGATCGGCGGCATCTCGCGCACGGTCAATTACCGGGGCAACCGTATCGACATCGGCGGCCACCGCTTTTTTTCCAAGTCCGCCAGGGTGATGGACTGGTGGCTGGCGCGTTTTCCCCTGCAGAACGCCCCGGCCCGCGACGATCTGGCCCTGGGGCGGCACCCGGTGTGGCCGGCCGCGCCCGGAACCCAGGCCGGCGCGGGGGCGGATCCCGAGCGGGCGGACCGCGTCATGCTCATCCGCGACCGTCTGTCCCGCATCCTCTTCCGGCGCAGGTTCTTCAGGTACCCCGTGACCCTGGAGTTTCAGACCCTGGCCAACCTGGGCCTCGACCGGACGATGCGGATCGGCCTGAGCTACCTCCTGGCCAAGCTCCACCCGATCAGGCCCGAGCGGTCGCTCGAGGATTTCTTCGTCAACCGCTTTGGCCGTGAACTCTACCGCACTTTCTTCAAGGACTACACGGAAAAGGTCTGGGGCGTGCCCTGCCGGGAGATCAAGCCGGAATGGGGCGCACAGAGAGTCAAGGGCCTCTCCGTGGCCAAGGCCCTGCTCCATGCCGTCCGGAGCCTCCTGCCAGGCAAGGGCGGCGGCCTGGCCCAGCGCGGCGTGGAAACCAGCCTCATCGAACGCTTTCTCTACCCAAAGTACGGTCCCGGGCAGCTATGGGAGGAGGTCGCGGCGGAGGTCGAGGAGATGGGGGGCGAGCTGCGCCTGCGGCACAGGGTCGTCTCCCTGCGGCTCGCCGGGGGCGGGGTGGCGGAGGTGGAAGCCAGGGATGAGGCGACGGGCGGGACGGTAACGTTCCGGCCCGACTACGTCCTCTCCACCATGCCCGTGCGGGACCTGATTCGAGCGCTCGGCCGGGATGTCCCGGCGGAGGTCGCCAGGATCGCCGAGGGCCTGCGTTATCGGGACTTTATCACCGTGGGCCTGCTCCTGCGGCGGATGAAGCTCAGGAACGAGACGGACCGGCCCACTCTAGGCGGCATCGTCCCGGACAACTGGATCTACATCCAGGAGCCGGACGTAAAGGTCGGCCGGCTGCAGATCTTCAACAACTGGAGCCCGTACATGGTGGCTGATCCCGGGCATGTCTGGGTCGGCCTGGAGTATTTCTGCGACGAGGGCGACGAGCTGTGGTCGAGGCCGGACGGGGAGATCGCGGCCTTAGGCGCGCGGGAGCTGGCCGAGATCGGCGTCATCGATCCCGGCGACGTCCTGGACGCCACCGTGATCAGGACGCCCAAGGCTTATCCCGCCTACTTCGGCACCTACGACAGGTTCGCCGAGATCCGGCGGTTCACGAACGGGATCGGGAACCTCTTCCTCATCGGCCGCAACGGCATGCACCGTTACAACAACGCCGATCACTCCATGCTCACCGCCATGCTGGCCGTGGACAACATCGCCCGGGGCTCGGACGACAAGAGCAGCATCTGGGAGGTCAACACGGAGGAGGAGTACCACGAGACCGCGCGC
>JBLNBS010000025.1:0-50872 GCA_050260175.1 Patescibacteria group bacterium
TACACAAAAAAAGACCCCACCGTGCCGTTGAGCTGAATGTTATCTGAACCCTGCTCCTGCAGGTGGGCGCCTCCCGATCGACTTGGGCTTCCGCAATGGAGCGGCTGCACGCCGTCGAACGGAGTCCGGCTCCCCAGATAACGCCGTGGGTTCATAACGGTTTCAGCTTAACCACGAACACAGTAGGGTTCTGGCCAACTCCATGATATCACAGTCCATGCGGGGGCGCAAGCAGGGGCCGGCCCGCCTCATTTTACCTCCAGGCGCAGTTCCTGGAGCTGCCTCGGCGCCACTTCGGCCGGGGCTCCGGTCATTAGGCACGCCGCGCTGGCCGTCTTGGGAAAAGCGATGACATCCCTGATCGACTCGACCCCGGCCAGGAGCATGACCAGTCGGTCGAGGCCGAGGGCGATGCCGCCGTGCGGCGGCGTGCCGTACTCAAAGGCCTCGAGCAGAAAGCCGAACTTGGCGGCGGCATCCTCCGGGGTAAAGCCGAGCGCCCCGAACATGCGCTCCTGCACGTCGCGGCGGTGGATCCTGATGCTCCCCCCGCCCAGTTCCACCCCGTTTTGCACGAGGTCGTACGCATTGGCGCGCACCTTGTCCGGCGCCGTTTCGAGCAGGTCCAGGTCCCCGGGCAGGGGGGAGGTAAAGGGGTGATGCACGGCCACATAACGGGCTTCAGCCGCGTCGTACTCGAGCAGGGGGAAATCCACGACCCAAAGAAAGCTCTCCCTGCTCTCGTCGATCAAACCGAGGGAGCGTCCGAATTCCAGCCTGAGCCCGCCCAGGGCCGTTTCGGCCGCGCGGCGTCCGTCCGCCACCACGAGCAGGAGATCGCCGGGCACGGCTTCCGTTCGCGCCCTGAGCGCGGTCAGGTCATCCTCGCTCAGGAACTTGGCGACCGGCGATTTCACGCCTTCAGGGGTGTAGAGGAAATAGGCAAGCCCCTTCGCGCCGTACTTTGCCGCCATGGGGGCCAGGGCGTCCAGCTCGCGCCGGGTGTACCCCTCCAGGCCCGGCACCTTGATCGCCTCGATCGCGCCGCCCTTGGCGACAGTCTCGGCAAAGACGCGGAAACCAGAGCGTCCCAGGATGTCGGTGAGATCCATGATCTCCAGGCCGAAACGCGTGTCGGGCTTGTCCGAGCCGTACCTGGCCATGGCCTCGGCGTAGGTCAGGCGGGGGAATGGCGGATCGAGCTCCACCCCCTTCAGCTCGCGGTAGATCGCGGCCATCATGCCTTCCGTGAGCCCGAGGATCAGATCACGGTCCAGGAAGGAGAGTTCCACGTCCACCTGGGTGAATTCCGGCTGCCGGTCGGCGCGCAGATCCTCGTCGCGGAAGCAGCGGACAATCTGGTAGTAGCGCTCCAGCCCGCCGACCATCAGGAGCTGCTTGAAAAGCTGCGGCGACTGCGGCAGGGCGTAGAACCGGCCGGGACTGACCCGGCTGGGCACGAGGAAATCCCGCGCCCCCTCGGGCGTGCTCCGCGTGAGCATGGGAGTCTCGATCTCCAGGAATCCGTGCCGGTCCAGGTACGATCGGATGATCCCGACCGCTCTATGCCTCATGATGAGCAGGCGCTGCATGGCGGGGCGGCGCAGATCGAGGTAACGGTAGCGCAGCCGCACGGTTTCATCGACGGTCCCGTCGCGGTCGCTCTCGCTAATGTAAATAGGCGGCGTCCTGGCCTCGTTCAGGATCTGCAGGGTATCCGCGAGGACTTCCACGGCGCCCGTCGCCATCCCGGGATTAACGGTCCCTTCCGGCCGGAGACGCACCATGCCGCCCACCGAGATCACGTACTCCGGGCGCAGGCTTTCCGCCAGCGCAAAAAGATCCGCCTCGCGTTCGGGCGCAAAGACAACCTGCACGATCCCGCTCCGATCGCGGAGATCGACGAAGATGAGCCCGCCCAGGTTGCGCCTGCGGTCGACCCATCCGTTGAGGACCACGTCCCTGCCCGCGTCCGCCGGCCCCAGCTCCCCGCAGGCCGCCGTTCTCAGCCATGCCTCCAAACCGATCACCCCTACGAGTTTGTGCGACTAACCTGATTTATAGCATTCGGAGCACAAACTCTGGTATCAAATGCCACGCGGTACCACTGTATCTGGTGGTCCGTGGCATTACGCGCACGGGCTCCTACGGTTACGACTCCACGGTCTCAGCGCCTCTGCGGTTGATTACTTTTTTTCTGCAAGCGACGCTACTTCCCGCCGCAGGTAATCGACGAGGGAGGCCAGCGGTACCTCGGTCTGGGTCTTGCTGTCGAGCCACCTGACGGCGGCCGTGTTCCGCGCCAGTTCGTCCGGCCCGAGCAGCACCGCGGCCCGGGCGCCCAGCCGGTCGGCCTCGCGCAGCTGCGCCTTGAGGCTCCGCCCCTGGTAGTCGAGATCCGTCGCCACCCCGGCCGCGCGGAGGCGATGGGCCAGGCCAAAGGCGAGTTGCCCGGCGTCCCCATGGCCGAAAGGTGCCAGAAAGACGACCACGCGGGTCTCTCCCCCCGGCGCGCGGCCGGCGCTCTGCAAGGCGATGAGCAGCCGCTCGCACCCGCCGGCGAAACCCACCCCGGGTGTGGGCGGGCCGCCGCAAGCCTCGACCAGGCCGTCGTAGCGCCCGCCGCCCAGGATCGAGTCCTGGGAGCCGAGCCCGGCGGCCGTGACTTCAAAGACGGTATTGGTGTAATAATCGAGGCCCCTGACCAGCCGCGGCGCCAGCGTGTAATCCCGGCCGATATCCGCCAGGCGGCCGCGCACGGCCTGAAAATGCCCGGCGCATTCATCGCAGAGGTGATCCACGGGAGCCGGCGCCCCGGCCGTGGCCTCCCGGCAGGCTGGCGACTTGCAGTCCAAAACCCGCAGGGGATTTTTTTCCAGCCGCTCGAGGCAGGTCGGGCAGAGATCCCCGCGCCGCGCCTCGAGGCTCTTGACGAGGGCCTCGCGGTATGCGGGGCGGCAGCCGGGGCACCCGATGGCATTGAGCAGCAGTTTTACCTCGTCGAGGCCCGCGGCGTGCACGAAGGCAATGGCGAGATCGATGGCCTCGGCATCGAGTCCAGGATCGCGGCTGCCAAAGCATTCCACCCCGTACTGGGTGAACTGTTGGTACCGGCCGGCCTGCGGCCGCTCCTGGCGAAAGGCCGGGCCGAGATAGCAGAGCTTGGTCACCGGCCCCTCGCCGGCCAGGTTGTGCTCGAGATATGCCCTCACCGCGCCCGCGGTCAGTTCGGGGCGCAGGGTCAGGCTGCGGCCGCCCCGGTCCAGAAAGCTGAACATCTCCTTTTGCACCACGTCGGTGGCGTCGCCCAGGCCGCGGGCAAAGAGCTCCGTACGTTCAAAGATCGGCGTGCGGAGCTCCCTGTAACCGTAGATCGCGGCCAGGTTGAGAAAAAGCCGCTCCAAGGCGACGCTGGCCCCGATCTGCCCGGGCAGGATGTCCCTGGTCCCCTTTGGCGCGGTATATCGCATCCTCCGTCCCCCAATGAAAGGCAGGCGCGGAAAGCGGGTCACCCCGCCGCCCGCGCCGCCATGCTAGGCCTGGGAAATTACGCTACTGGCCGCCCGTGCTTTCCGTGGTCGAGGAGGGGGCGGCGCTCCCTTCGGCCGCGCCGACATCCTGCTGGCCGGACTTGGCCGCTTCCTCCTGTTTCTTCCTTTCCTCTTCCATCTCTTTGTTGATCCGTTCCTGCTCGGCCAGCTGCTTGGCCACGATGTCCTTGATCTTGGCCTGCAAAGCCTTGGCTTCCTTGGTCAGCTTGATCTCCTGGTAGATCTTGACCATCTTGCCCAGTTCGGTGGTGTCCTCGCCCGCCAGACTCCGGGCTTTTTTCAGGTAGGCCATGGCTTTCTTCTTGTCCGCGCCCTTGCCCCGCAGGTACAGGGCCTTGCCCAGGGCGGCGTTGAGATCCATGTCCTCCTTGTAGAGTTTGAGGATCTTGCGGCCGTACTTGACCGACTTGTCCCAGAGCTTTTCGTGGGCAAAGACCTCCATGGCGGAGATGAAGATGTCCCTGTCCCATCTGTGCCGGCGCTGGTTGATGGCCTTTTCGTAGAACTTGGCCGCCTCGGCCCACTTATCCTTGATCTTGAGCTGGAATGCCCTGAGGGCCGGGTCGAGGATGGTCACGTCGGCCTCGGCGGTCCTGGCCTCGATCCACTTGCTGAACTGCTCCCGGTCCGATCTGAACTTGGCGTAGATCAACTGCCCTCTTATTGCCTCGGCCTCTTTCCTGAATTCCGGGCCAGAAGCCGTCTTGCGCTCCACCATCTTGATGATGTGGTAGCCGAACTGGGTCTTCACGGGCTGGCTGTATGAGCCTTCCTTGAGGCTGAGCGCCGCGGCGACAAAATCTTTGTCGTAACGCTGCCTGAAGTCCGTGAGCTTGGTCGCGCCCAGGTTGCCGCCCTTATCCTTGTTGCTGGCATCGGTCGAGTATTCCTTGGCCAGCTTGTCCCAGTCGCCGCCGGCCTTGAGCTTGGCGTAAACCTCGTCCGCCTTGGCCTTGGCTTCGGCCTCGGGCACCGAACCCTCGGTCAATTCGCCCTTGTCGTCCTTTTGCGAGCCGATCAGGATGTGGCTGACATCGACCGTGGCGTATTCGTCGCGCACCTCCGCGTCCGTGACCTTGACGTCGATATCCTTCTTTTTGGCCAAGGCCAGATAGAGCCGCTGTTCCTCTATATAGCGCTTGATCTCGCCCCGGAACTCGCGGTCGCCGCCGATGTTATACATCTGATAGAACTGGTAACGCTCTTCCTTCGTGGGGAACTGCTTGGACCACTTGTTGAAAAACTTGGTTACATCCTCGCTGGAGACCTTGATCTTGTGTTTCTTGACCTCCGACTGGATGACGAGGTTGGAGATACACTGCTGCAGGGCTTCCTCGCGGACCTGTTCCTCGGTAAAGGTCATGCCGTACATGCGGGCCTGGTTGGCCTGCTGCGACGCGGACAGGATCTGCTTTTGAAAATCGACGTCTCTGAGCTTGATGCCATTGACCCGGACCGAAGCGCCGCGGTATTTAAAGTCAGGGAGCTGCGGGGCGGAGCGGTTCAAGAAGAGGCCCCCGACGACCATCGCCACAACGAGTATCACGACGACGCCGGGGAGCAGGTTCTTGCTGATCCTCCGAATCGAGCTGATGCCCATGATTATTCCTCCCTTGTAACAATGGCCGCGATTAACGGGCAAAAAAAGAAACAAGCCCTCGGAAACGAAACTGATAACATCTTAACCGAGATCAAACACAATGTCAACGCTGGAGGCGGGGTTTGTCCAGCCTCCGGGGCTCGGATGACAGAGGCTCCGCAGGCAACCCTTAACCCGCAAGGCAAGGATTGCCAATCCGCTCCGCGCCGATGGTGGTCCCAGGGCCGTGGCCGGGGTAAACCTTGGTCTCGTCCGGCAGCGGCATGAGTTCGCGCCAGATGGACTCGAGGAGCTGCCTCTCATCCCCACCGGGCAGGTCGGTACGCCCGATTCCTCCGGCAAAGAGCGTGTCGCCGGCAAAGACCATGCCGGGACCCACGAGCGCGATGCCGCCCGGGGTATGTCCGGGCGTGGAGCGCACCGCGAACTCCACGTCCTCGAGCGAGAGGCGATCGCCCTTTTCGAGCAGCAAATCCGGCGGCGGACTGGCGACGCGGATGCCAAGCCAGAGGGAGAGGTTGCCGGCGGGCTCCGCCAGCATGCCCGCATCGGCCGCACCCACGGCCAGCACGGCGCCTGTCTTTGCCGCGAGGGCTCCGTTGCCCAGGATGTGATCGGCGTGCCCATGGGTATTGACCACATACCGGATCGAGAGTTTCAGCCGTTCAGCCTCGGAAAGCACCGGCGCCATGCCGGGCTCGCCCGGGTCGATGACCATGGCCAGGAGGCTCCCGGCGGACCAGACGAGATAGGTGTTGGTTTGCATGGGACCCAGGACGAAACGCCCGACCCGGACGGCGCCCGCTCCTTCCACAGCCAAACGCCACGACCTCGCTTTGGTTCCCGCGTTTTGTCTAACTAAATCCGTCCGATCTCGCGCACCCAGCCGAAGGGATCCGGCAGCCTCCCGTACTGGATGCCCACCAGTTCGTCAAAGAGCCTCCGGGCCACGGGGCCGGCCTGCTCCCCTGTGATGGGGTAATCGCGGCCCTGGTAATGGAGCGAACCGACGGGCGCCACGACGGCCGCGGTGCCGGCGCCAAAAGCCTCCGTCAGGCTGCCGTTTTGTATGCCCTCCACCACCTCGTCGATGGCGATGGGGCGTTCCTCCGCCTCGTAGCCGAGTGCGGCGGCCAGACGGAGCACGGAGTCGCGCGTGATTCCGGCCAGGATCGACCCGTTCAGGGCCGGCGTCACCAGCCGGCGGCCGCCAAAGACGAAGAACATGTTCATGGCGCCGACTTCCTCGACATAGCGCCTTTCACGGGCGTCGAGCCACAGCACCTGGGAAAATCCCTTTTCCTCGGCCTTCGCCCCGGCGAGCAGGCTGGCGGCGTAGTTTCCCCCCGTCTTGACGTCGCCCACGCCGCCCACGGCGGCGCGCACGTATTCCTCCTCCACATACAGCCGCACCGGCTTGAAGCCTTCCTTGAAATAGGCCCCCACGGGGCTCAGGATGATATAAAAGATGTAATCCGACGAGGGATGCACTCCCAGGGCAGGCTCGTGCCCGATCATAGTGGGCCTGATATAGAGGGAGGTGCCGGGAGCGCGCGGCAGCCACCGCTTTTCCGCCAGGACCAGGGCTGAGACGCAGGCGAGGAACTCCTCCTCGGGCAGGGTCGGCATGCACATGCGCGCGGCGGAACGGTTGAACCGCGCCGCGTTCCGCTCGGGCCGGAAGAGGAGGATGCGGCCGTCGTCGCTGGGGTAGGCCTTGAGACCCTCGAAGATCTCCTGGGAGTAGTGGAGCACCCGCGCCGCCGGGTCCAAGGCCAGGTCGTGATAACGCTCGATCCTCGGATCCTCCCAGCCGCGCCCGGCGCGGTAATAACGCACCAACATCCTGTCGGCGTAATAACGCCCGAATCCCAGCGCGGCGGGATCGGCCATGGTCTTGCGCTGGTCGTCGCGCATATCCTCGACCGAGATCTGCATCGCCGTCACCTCCCAATAATACGGCAACCGGGCTTTACTGCAAATTTCTAGGGGGACGGGCCGATTCCTTCTTTCCCCGCCCGCCTGGCCCGGGCGGGGAAAACCGGGCGGCCGCGCCCCGCGTCAATATCCGTATGCGCCTCGCCCGCGATTACACTCCCAATGCCGCGGGCGGCGCCGGCTCCGCACCGGCCTTCGCCGCCCGATCCGGACGAAACCGGTTGATGCCAAAGACGCCGAGCAGGATGAGCGCGCCGCCGATCCCCTGGTGCCAACGGAAGCTCTCGCCCAGAACGAAAACGCCGGCCAGGACCGAGACCAGGGTGGTCAGGTTGGTGTAGACCATGGTCCGCGCCGCTTCGAGCCTGCCGAGGAGGAAATTGACGAGGAAAAAGGCGGCCACCGAAGACAAGAGCCCTAGGTAGAGCACGGCAATCCACACCGCCGGCCGCGCCAGCGCGGCAAAGGGAGGCCTGGTCCCCATGAGCCAATGCCCCCCGAACGCCATGAGGGTAAAAGCACAAGCGCCCGTCCACATCATCACCATCGTTATTTCCATGGGTTTGAACTCCCGCGACTGGCTGCGGGAGAGCACGCTGTATATGCCCGCCGCCAGGACCGCGCCGAAAAGGAGGAGGATGCCTGCCAGGCGGCCCCGGCCGAAGCCGCCCCCGGCCGCCATGATCGCCACTCCCGCCGAGGAGGCGAGGATGGAGACGATCTGAAGCGCCCCCGGGCGTTCCCGCAGGCAGACCGCTGCCAGGACCGCGACCGCCACCGGAATGGTGCCGATGATCGCCCCCGCTTCCGAAGCTGCGGTGAGTTTGACGCCATAGCTCTCGCAGAGGAAATAGAGCACGGGCTGTACAACCGCGAGAGGCAGGAGCTTTACCCATCTTCTGCGGGTAAGATCGATCCGGATCAATCCCGCCGCGGCCATGGCGGTCATGGCGGAGGCCGCCGCGACGAACCTGAGGGCGAGGAGGTCCGGAGGCGCGATGTAGCCCAGGACGCGTTTGGTGAAGATGAAGGAGAAACCGAAGATGCCCGCGACGGCCAAGCCGGCGGCGACGGTAACTGCGGAGCCGCGTTCGTTCGACAAAAGACCACTTCCCGGAGGTAAAGGTAACACCCAGATTCGGTATGGCCGCTCGAAACAAAAGGGTAAAATAAAACCCCCTTTGGGGTTTTGGGGGGTTTTAATACTTCGGCCTGCCAAGCACCCCGGGCCTTATGTCCCAGCCTAGTACCTGCCGCCCTGCGAGCCGCGATTCTGGGCGAAACAGTCGCGGCAGTAGACCGGACGGTCGCCGCGGGGCTGGAATGGAACCTCGGCGGGCTGGCCGCAGCTGGCGCAGGTAACCTGGTACATCATGCGGTTGCCTCCGCCCAGCCCTCCCGCCTGGCGCCGCGACCTACGGCATTCGGGGCAGCGTCCCGGTTCGTTGGTAAAACCCTTCTCCGAGAAGAACTGCTGCTCGCTCTCGGTGAAAACGAATTCCCGGCCGCAATCACGGCAAGTGAGCACTTTGTCCGCCAACTCGACTCCCCCTACTCTCTTGGGTAAACACATCAAGTTGGCTTCTTGTACAGAATCCAGCTTGACAACAACTAATTTTACCACGGTGGATCGATGGCCGTCAAGAGAGATTACGGGCCGCTTGCCAGACTCCACCGCAACCTTGTTCCGTGACGGCCGCCACGACGCAAACCACGCCTTGCCCGGCCGCGATCGGTGCGGTGAGGCCCAAACGGCACTGCCTGCCGTTGTCTAGGAGTTTGTGCGACTAACCTGATTTATAGCATAATGACTCATTTGCGATCCTCCACGCCGGTTTCAGTCGCGCATGGCCACCAGATTGCCTGACTCGTACCGCTTCAATCCCCGCATAAACACGGCCCTGGCCATGAGGATCGAGAGGAGCGCGGCTCCTGCCAGGAATAAAAGCAGCACCATTGAGGGTTTTTGGAGCAGCCTGACAGGCAGATGGGCCACGAAACCCGCGGGGATGATGGTCAAGAAGACGATGCGCAGCAGGGGAGGGAAGATCTCGCCCGGCCAGAGAGAGAAGGTGAGCAGCGACTCGAACGCCATGCCGCTCAGTGCCTCGCTCCTGCCCCACCAAAAGCTGAGGGAATGGTAGATGAAACCGAAGGAGACGAAGACCGCGGCGCCAGCCAGGACGGCGAGGGGAAAGACGGCGAAGCGCCAGGCGCCGCCGCCGGCGAATACCAGGCAGCACAGGCCGAAGAGGATGTCGCCAAAACCTGCGAACCAGCCCTTGGCCACCAGCACGTGCAGGAAAGGATCCTGGGGAGTGGCGAGATAGTAGTCGAGCTGCCCCTCGGCGACCAGGCGGGAGAGGTTGAGGAAATTGCTGCAGAACGAGGCGCCGATGCCGAAAGCAGTGGCCGAGCAGGCATAGAGCGCCAGGATATTGCGAAAACCCCAGCCCGCCACGTTGGGTAAGCGCATGAGCACGAGCCACCAGAAAAAGAGGAGCACCGTGTCGTTGACGGCCATGAAGAGCGTTTGGAGAAGAAAACTGCCCCGGTAGGCCATGGCCATGCTCAGGTTGAGCTTGAGATAGCCCGCGATGAAGCGCAGTTTGCTAGCCGCCGTTGACATTGAGCTTGCGCACCCCCCGGTGATAGATGGCCCAAACCAGCGGGATTAGGATGACGAGCCAGGCGGCCTGGGCCGTCAGGGTGCGTACGAGCATGGCCCGGTCAAAGCGCACGGCCAGGCGCGCCGCGGCGGCGTAGATGAGCTGGAACGGGAGGAAGCCGGCCGCCGCGCGCAGCGCCCGGGGATAGACCTCGATCGGGAGGAAGAGGCCGCCCAGCACGAAATGGATCTTTTGGTAGACCCAAAAGAACGGCCCGTTGTCCTCGACGAAGAAGGCGGTGAGCGCCAGACCGGCGTTGATGAAGAACGACAGGAGCGCGCCGAGGGGCACGATCAGGCAAAGCGGCGCCAGGCTCCCAAGATCCGCGCCCGGCGGGCCGCCCGCCAGGACACGGGCTGCTAAAACCGCCGCGCCCAGGGTGGCCAGGAGATTGAAGGCCGTTTCGCCGAGGTATTCCCCGAGCAGCCCGCCCAGGTAGCTCAGGGGCCGGTTAAGCCGGTAGGCGATGTCCCCCGTCCTGACATGCTCGTTGACCACACCCTGCAGGCGGGGGAAGGAAAGGCCGATCCCCTCCGTGAAGGCCATGTACCAGATGAGCTGGGCGCGGGAAAAACCGCCGAAGGAGCCGCGCGCGCCCAGGGCCTTTTGCCAGACCTGACCGTAGACGAAGAGGATCAGGAAAAGGAAGATCGCCCTGCCAGCCAGGTCTTTTGGGTAGGCCAGACGGTTGCGCGCCGCCTGGACCGCGCAGGCGGCATACTTGGCAAAGGCCGCGGCCAGTCGGCCGGGGCGGGATGACGGCTCAAGCATCTTCATCCACCGCCGTCTCTTCTTTTTCCGGCAACCCCCGCTCCTGGTAGATCGCGGCGATGACCGCCTCGAGCGGCGGATCGGTGACGGTGATGTCCAGGATCCCGGCCCGATCCATCAGGGTACGCAGCACATCGTCCACCGTTACCCTGGCCGTGTCCACCGAGAGCTTCAGGCCGGGCCCCTTGCGTTTGAGCACCTCCACCCCGGGCAGAGCAGGCGGATCGCTCTCGCGGTCGAGACGCAGGCGGAGGATCTTGCGCCCCAGGTAATCCCGGCGGATCCCCTTTACACCGTCGTCCAGGATCAGGCGGCCGTGGTTGATGACCAGGACGCGCCGGCAAAGCTGCTCGATGTCCGCCGGATCGTGCGAGGTCAAAAAGACCGTCACGCCTTCCTCCCGGTTGAGCCGCCTGATCATCTCCCTGATTGACGCCTTGGCCACCACGTCCAGGCCGATGGTGGGCTCGTCGAGGAAGACCACCTCGGGCCGGTGCAAAAAGGCCGCCGCCACCTCGCAGCGCATGCGCTGGCCCAACGAGAGCTTGCGTACGGGCGTATGCCAGAACCCGACCAGGCCGAACTCCTCCCTGAGCGCGGACAGACGCGCCCGGTAATCCGCCCTGGGCATCTCGTAGATGCGGCCCAGGAGATCGAAGGTGTCCGCGGGTGGCAGGTGGTACCAGAGCTGGGATCGCTGGCCGAAGACCGTGGCGATGCGCCGGTTGAGCGCCGGCCTCTGACGCCAGGGCACGAAGCCCAGGACATCAACTGTGCCCTCGGTCGGAAAGAGGATGCCGGTGAGCATCTTGATGGTGGTGGATTTGCCCGCGCCGTTCGGGCCGATGCAGGCCAGGATCTCCCCGGCCTCGACGGCAAAGGACAGGCCGCGCACGGCCGCGACCTCCCGGTGGGCCGGGCGCAGGACGGCCTTTAGACTGCCGCGCAGGCCCGGTTCCTTGACCAGGGTCCTAAAGTCCTTGCTCAGCTCGCGGACTGTGATGACACGCGGCACGGCGCCTGACCCCCTCGTTTTCGGCCCAAGGCGGAGATTACGCGGGATAAAAGAAAACCCGCGCCGCAAGCCCTCTGCATGGAACTTGCCGCACGGGTCTTTTACACCCACGGTGTTGTGCCCCAACAGCGGGAGCACCGGCGCCGCTCGGTCCAGACCCCCTGAACAGCCCGGGCGGAACCCTCAGGCGCCCTTCCAGTTGAGTGTGATTATAGCATGGGGAGATTGTACCGGTCAAGCATTTTGTATACACTCCCGGTCAGGCCGAGGCAGCCTCGTTCAGCCTCACCGTCTCAGCGTCGCTCAGCGCGATCTCGGACGCCGCCAGATCCTCGGCCAGATGCTCCGCACTGCCCGCGGCGATCAGCGGGATCACGGGTCCCGGCTGCGCGGCGAGCCAGGCCAGGACCACCTGGTTTGGCGTGGCTCCCCGGGTTCGGGCCACCTCGCGCAGGGCGGCCAGGCGCGCGTCTATCTCCGGCCCCACCAGTTGCTTGGCGGCCAAGGCTTCCTGGCTGGCATATGCCCCTCCGAGCAGTGGCGAATAGGCGACGAGAGCCAGCCCCTTGACGCGGCAGTAGTCGAGCAGGTCGGGCGTGGCCTCGTAGTTCGGGTTGGGGTTCCTGCCGCGGATGTACGAGTAATGCTGCTGCACGCAGCAATACTGCGCGAAACCCCGGGTCGCGCTCACCCAGGCCGCCTCCTCGAGCCGCCAGGCCATGTAATTGCTGGCGCCGATGAAACGCACCTTGCCCGCGCCCACCAGGCGGTCAAAGGCCGCGAGCGTCTCCGCGAGCGGCGTCTCCCGATCGTCGACATGGGCATAGTAGAGATCGATGCGATCCGTGCCCAATCTTCTCAGGCTTTTTTCGCACTCCGCCTCGATCTGGGCTGCCCTGAGCCCCCGCTCGATCCCGGGCATGGCGAAACCCAGCTTGGTGCAGACGAACAACCCGTCGCGGTTGCCGCGGCTTTTCATCCACCTGCCCAGGGTGGTTTCACTCTCGCCGCCGCAGCAGCCCGGCACCCAGGTCGCGTAAATATTGGCCGTGTCGAAAAAGCTCCCGCCGGCCTCCGCGTACTGATCCAGGAGGCGAAAGGATGCCGGCTCGTCGATGCGGCTCCCGATGTGGGCCATGCCGAAACCGAAGGCGCTGACCATAACGCCGGTCCGGCCGAGGGGAACCGTCCGCAATGCGCTCACCTCCCACATGCGTTTGTGCCCCCGCGACTCATCCGAACGTGCCGCCGTTCCACCCCCAGTTTTCGCCGGCTACTTCGGTAAAGATGACGTAAACGGCGTCGCCGCCGATGCCCATGGTCTTTTGGCAGAGGTCGCAGAACCGTTTGCTCAGGTCCTTTTTTTGCGCCTTGGTGAGCGAGCCGACGAGGCTCACCCCGAGCACGGCGCCGGGTTCCTTGCGGCCGCGCACAAAGAGCGTCTGTCCGTCCTGGACGGCCACGAAGAGGTAGTTCTCGGGCTTGCCCGCCACCTCGGCCAAGGCCCCGGCCGCCCCGGCCTTGAACGCCTCCAAAGCGGGCTCGTCCAGCTTGCGGCTGGTCACACAATGCACGTACGGCAAGCGTGCTTCCCTCCCATAGCGGTTTTTCAAGTCCCGTTCAATTCTATCATTACATCCGGGGTGAGGCAACGGCGGCACCGAACCGGGCCGGGCACATATCATAGGCCAGGAGCCCGCCGTGAGCGGGCAGGAATGGGACGGGGTGCTGGCACGATGATTTTGATTCATACCGTGGCGCCGGGCGAGACCCTATTTTCCATCGCGGCCCGCTACGGGGTGACCGTGGCGTCGCTCGTGGAGATCAACCAGCCTCCCAACCCGGATAACCTCGTCATCGGCCAGACATTGATCGTACCCACGGTCGGCCTCACCTACACCGTCCGCCCGGGGGACACGCTCTTTCGCATCGCCCAGACATTCGGCATCACCGTGGCTTCTCTGGTGGCGGCCAACCGCATCGCCGATCCAAACCTGATCTTTCCCGGCCAGATCCTGGTCGTGCCGGGGTGGGAAGCCTTAATCCATACCGTCGCCCCGGGTGAAACCCTCTCCGGCCTGGCCCTGGCCTTTGGCACACCGCTCGCGCTCATCCTGGCCGTCAACGTCATCCCCGATCCCAATCTCATCTTCCCCGGGCAGACCATCGCCATACCCCTGAGGGGGGTGGAGCGGAGGCCGCTCGTAACCAACGGCTTCATCCTGCCTGTCTCCCTCGGCGCGGCCCGCCGCCAGCTGGCGCCGCCCGTGGGTCCGCAGCTCACATACGTCTCGATCTTCGACTTCCCCGCCGACGGTACGGGCGGCGTCGTCATCCCAAATTACGGGCCGGTGGCCCAGGCGGCGCGAGAGCAAAATATCGCCCCCCTGGCGGTCCTCACGAACTTTACCGGCGGTAATTTCTCTCCCGACCTAGCCCGCTCCGTCCTGGCGAACGCCGCGGTCAGGGAACGAACCATCGATTCCTTCATCGCGGCGATCCGCGCCGGGGATCTGGTCGGGTCCATGGTGGATTTCGAGAACATGTACCCCGAGGACAGGAACCTCTATACCGCTTTCATCGGCGAGCTCACCGCCCGCCTGCGGCCGCTCGGCCTCGTCGCCGCTATCGCGGTGGCGCCCAAATGGGCCGACTTTCCGAACGCCCCCTGGGTCGGCGCCTTTGACTACGCGGCCCTGGGCGCCGAGGTCGACTTCATGTTCATCATGACCTACGAATGGGGCTGGGTCGGCGGCCCTCCGCAACCCGTGGCCCCGGTCAACCTTGTCCGCAGGGTAATCGCGTACGCTACGAGCCTCGTGTCTCCAAGCCGTATCATGCAGGGCCTGCCCCTCTATGGTTATGACTGGCCGCTCCCTGACTCCCCGGAAACCCTGGCCAGCACGGTCGATCCCCAGCAGGCCATCTCCCTGGCGGCGCGTTACGGCGCCGTCATCTCCTTCATGCCCGTGGCCGAGACGCCCACCTTCAACTATACCGACGCCGCCGGTCAGGCCCATGTCGTCTACTTCGAGGACGCCCGGTCCGTGCGTGCCAAATACCAGGTCACCAGGGATTTCAATCTGATGGGCGCGGGTTACTGGCAGCTTGGCGACGCCTTTCCCCAGAACTGGGCGGGTGTGCGGGAGATGTTCGCGGTCCGCAAAGTGACCGCTTAGGTTGGCATGGCCGCGGGGTCCGCCGGGCAGAATTGATCCCGGATTTCGAAAGTGCCTTTGCCTTCTGCGGCTTTGGTCGCCATGCCGGCGCCAAAGGCTGCTCGGACCTTTGGCCGCCCTATGGCGGCAAAGATGCGGTAAGCTTGGGCCGGAGCCCGGGCTTTCGAAATTCCTGTTGATCTCTGCCTGGACAAGGATCACGAAAGAAGGAGTGAGATCATGCCCAATCTGAACCAGATGGAACTCCAGGAGCTCCGCCACCTGATCGGCGCGGGGGAGACGGCTGCGAAGCAGTTCGGGCTCTTTGCCCAGAACTGCAACGATCCACAGCTCCGCTCCTTCCTGGAGGACGAGGCGGTCAAGGCCGCGCAGAACAGCAGAAACCTCATGGGTTTTTTGCAGACCTAAAAGCCCGCACGCTTGTCCGGTCCTGCAAACACTTACCGCGCAAGCGCGGAACGTGAGGAAAGGAGAGAGACGATGCTCAACGACAGGGATATAGCCAACGCCGCCCTGGAAATGTCCAAGCATACCATCGAGGACCTGACCAAGGCCGGCCTGGAGTGTTCGGGCAACCTGAAACAGACCTTGCTGCAGATGCGGAACCAGTGCGAGCAATCCCAGGATAGACTGGCTCAGCTCAGCATGGCCAAAGGCTGGTACAGGCCGGCACCCCCCGCCGCGCCCCAGGACATCCAGGCCGTGGCGGGCTTTTTCCAGGCCGCCGTCAAGGAGCCCACTCTACGCATCTAGCCGCGGCCTGGTAGAAGCCCCGAATTATCACACCTGGAGGTTTTCACACCCCTGCTAGAAACGAACCCGCCCCTGTCGGGGCGGGTTTTGTATGTCCTAGATCTTCCGTTTGTCGATGACCCGTTTCGCCTTGCCCATGCTCCGTTCGATGCTCTTTGGCTCAACCAGCCGCACCTTGACGTCGAGCCCCAAAAGGCTCCTGATGCGCTCCTCGGTCCTCTCGGTCAGATCCTCGAGCACCTTGAGGCTGCCCACAAAGTACCGCTCCGGCACCTCCACCAGCACTTCCAGGGTGTCCATGTACCCCACCCGGTCCACGATGAGCTGGTAGTGGGGCTCGACCTCCTCCATCTCCATGAGCACCGATTCGATTTGGCTCGGAAAGACGTTCACGCCCTTGATGACGAGCATGTCGTCCGTGCGGCCCAGGACCTTGCGCATGCGCACCGTGGTCCGGCCGCAGGGGCAGGGCTCGTATTCCAGCGCGGTGATGTCGCGCGTGCGGTAGCGAAAGATGGGTAGCGCTTCCTTGGTCAGGGCGGTCAGCACGAGCTCGCCCTCCTCGCCCGGGCCTTTCGCCTCGCCCGTCGCGGGGTCGATGATCTCCGGGATGAAATGGTCCTCCGCGATGTGCTGCCCGTTGCAGAACGTACACTCCCCGGCCACGCCGGGGCCGATGACCTCGGAAAGGCCGTAGTTGTCCGTGGCCAGCAAACCCCAGGCCTTCTGCAGCTCCTGGCGCATGCTCTCGGACCATGGCTCGGCGCCGAACAAACCCACGCGCAGCTTGAGATCCCCGGGGGCAAATCCCATCTCCCGGGCGACCTCGGCCATATACAACGCGTACGAGGGGGTGCAGACCAGGGCCGTGGAGCCGAAATCCTTCATAATCCGGATCTGGCGCTCCGTGTTGCCGCTGGAAACGGGGATCACCGTGGCGCCCACGCGTTCCATCCCGTAATGCAGGCCGAAACCGCCGGTAAAGAGGCCGTAGCCGAAGGAGATCTGCACCACGTCGTCGGCCGTTACCCCGGCGGCCGTGATGAAGCGCGCCGCCAAGCCCGACCAGGTCTCCAGGTCCCGCCGCGTGTACCCGACCACCGACGGGATGCCGGTGGTCCCGGACGAGGAGTGGATCCGCACGATCTCCCGCATGGGCACGGCGAACATGCCGTAGGGGTAATTGTCGCGCAGGTCATCCTTGACCGTAAAGGGCAGCCTGGCCAGGTCGGCCAGGGTGCGGATGCCGCCCGGACCGATGCCGGCCAAGTCAAAGCGTCTCCGGTAGAAAGGCACGCGTTCGTAGGCGCGGGACACGGCGGCCTGCAGCCTCTCCAGTTGGAGCCGGTTCATGGCCTCCCGTCCCAGGCATTCGTATTCCGGTTCCCAGATGGCGTGTTCCGACTTTTTGTCCATGAGATCTATTCCTTTTTGGCGGCCGCCGCGGCAAACGCCCTGTCGACAGCGGCGTTACTGGCTTGGGGCAGGAGCAGGCTGACCGCAAAAACGGTCAAGACCGAGGCCAGCATGGCGATGGAGCCGTACATGGGGGCCTGGGCCTTGGTGACGCCAAAGAGGCCGTAAATGCCGCCCACATAACTGTAGAGCGAGATGACGATACCCACCGCCATGCCCGCCCAGACCGCGGGCCTGCTCACCTTTTTCCAGAAAAGGCCCAGCACGTAGGGACCCAGGAAGGCGCCGGCGATGGTTCCCCAGGAATACGACATGAGGGCCACCAGGAAACTGGGGCCGCGCCAGGAGAGGTAGACGGAGAGGGCCACAAAGAGCACGCAGAGAAGGCGCATGATCAGTACGCTGGTTTCCTTCTTGAGCTTGGGCGTCAGAGCCCCCTGCAAGAGGTCGATGGTAATGGCCGAACTGGAGACCAGGACCAGGGAGGAGACGGTCGACATCGTGGCGGCCAGGACCAGCACCACGATGATCGCCAGGAGCAGCCGGGGCAGGGTCGATTGCAGGATCTGGGGAACGATCATGGTGCTCTTGTACTTCATGGGATCGGGGCTGTTCATGGCGTCGTTCTTCATGGCCTGGTCGATCAGTCCGCGGGCCGCCACGGTGTCCATCTTGGCGCGCTCGTAGTCGGGCGCCGCGGCAAAGCCATCATTTTGCGCCACGATGGCAGGACCGAACAGGGGGGTAGACGACCCGACCAGATAGGCGGCGCCCGCGATGATCAGGCAAAAAACGGTCCCGACCACCATGGCGCGGGAGATGACCTTCACATTCTTGATGGCGTAGAATTTTTGCACCATCTGCGGCATGCCCCAGGTACCCAGGCTGGTCAGGAGGACCAGCCAGAAGATGCTCCAAAATGTGGCCGGAAAGGCCTTGACGAGCTCCGGGTTGACCTGTGAAAGCCGGGGAATCAATTGGCCGAATCCACCCACGGCGGGAGCATTGAAAACGTAGCCCACCATGAGAACCGCTCCAGCCAGCATGATGAGACCCTGTACGAATTCCGTGAGGGCCACGGCGAAATAACCACCCAGAGCGACATAGAAGGCGGTAAAGCCCGCCATGGCGAGCAGGACGTAGATATATTCGATCCTGGTCACGACGGAAAAGAGATAGGCCAAACCCGTATAGGCCGCGGCGGAGTAAGGGATGAGGAAGACGAAGATGATCAGCGCCCCCGCGATCTTGAGCGCTTTCGATCCGTAGCGGGCCTCGAGGTACTCGGGCATGGTCATGGCGCCCAGTTCCGCGGTCATGGCGCGCGTGCGGCGGCCCAGGATCAGCCAGGGGAGGAGGCAGCCCAGGAAGGCGTTGCCCAGGGCAACCCAGAGGATGGGCAGGCCGAAACTCCAGCCCTGCCCACCCGCATAGCCAATGAAGAGCACGGCCGAAAAATAGGTCGTCCCGTAGGCGAAGGCCGAGATCCACGGGCCGACCGCGCGGTTGCCAAGGAAGAAGCCCTGTATGGTCTTGGTCTTGAGATACGTGAGGATGCCGATGACGATCATGGCGGCGAAATAAATGCCGACGACGACAGAGAGCATGTTCTCCCATCCTTCCGTCCTTCTTGTTATCCGGGCCTGGAACGAAAGCTCCGGTATCTGGACCGTCCTGCCACGCCCCCCCTTTGGGCGCCAATCGCATATTCGCCAATCCCGGGTTTTTTCCTGCAAAATACCGGTAAAAACGCGGGGATGAACGCAAAAGACCGGCCGATCGCGCGGCCGGTCCATTGAAATGCGGCGTGGTGCGCCCGGCAGGAATCGAACCTGCGCACCCGGCTCCGGAGGCCGGTGCTCTATCCCCTGAGCTACGGGCGCCTCAACTCATTTTACACCAAGTGGCCCCGCGCCGCAAGGCCCAACTCTTGTCTTAACGGCGCCGGAGGCGGAGATGGCGCTCCACGGCCACGCCCGGATGGCCGCGTCGCACGCGGTACGTCCAGGATACCGTCTGGTCGCTGTATCCCAGGAAAAGGTGCACATCCCTGTTCCAGCCCAGACGGGCGAAGAAATCGTAGGTGATCTCGTGCCGCCCGTCCACGGTATAGACAAAAGTGGGATCCACCGGTACCCAGCCTGGACCGGCCAGGTATACTTCGTTCCAGACATGGCCCACCGGGTCGGATAGTTCCTCCGCGGCCAATTGTTCGCGGCCGAGACGGAGGCCGTAAACCAACCGGGCCGGGATTCCCACCGCCCGGCAGAGGGCGGCATAGAGGCGGGCATAACCCTCGCAGCGCGCGCGGCGGTATTTCAGAGCCTCCCTGGCCGAGGCGATCCCCGCATCCGGATCGTAGGTCAGGGCACGGTTGGTGGCGGCGTAAAGCGCCTTAGCCTGAAAGACCGGATCGCGCCTCCGCCCGACGGCCTCATGCGCCAGGGCGGCGATCTCCGCCGAATCCGACTCGATGCCCGGCGAGGGAACCAGGAATTTCTTGACCGGATCCGGCAGCTCGGGCCATTCCCTCCTCTGGAACCAGGGCAACCGGTGGGTAATGGGACGTGTCTCAATATGGTAGCGCAGACTGATGGTCAAGCTTTCTGACGCCTCGAGCGAATCAAGCGAGATAGCCGCCTGTCCGCGCCCGTCCAAGGCCACGCGCGCCTGACCGGTGCTCTTGCTTCCGGCCGTTACATTTTCATAGGCGGGGAGCCCCTGTTCGGCGGGAACCGGCAGCTTAATGCGAATGGCGCGCGCCCTTGTACCGCGGTTCTTGATGCTCACGGCGATCTCCAGGTCGAAAGCGAGCGGCCGTCCCAGGGTATACCCGGCGGAGGCCGGTGCGGACGCGGAAACCGCCAGCGCCAACAAGAAAAACACGATCGGGCGGAACGGCTCCCGCGCTTTCACACCAGGCCGCCTCCCAAAGCGCAAATCTACCGCCATAGCGAGTCGCTCCCGTGCAAGCGCCACATCGCGGCACGCGTGCGCGCTGATTCATACCGCCACGCGCGATCTATTGGCGCCCGGGGAGGGCTTCTCCTGCCGCCAAAAAACGGCGGGCAAAAAGACATCCCCCAAGTGTTCGTGGGGGATGTCCCGCATCGCGTCTTTTTAGGGGAGATTATCCGCGTTCAGACCGCCGGTATCCGTGTCCGGCATCGGTTCATGATGCCGGGATCTGTGCCCCGCGGTCCACTAGGAATCTGTCTGACTAATGCCTCCAGCACCCATATATCGTGGGATCGCGCAGCTCATGATACCGGAGTTTGTACTCCGGCGGGGCCGTAAAGCGGACTAGTCGTACAAACTCCTATATACCGAGTCTGGCGCGATAGGTCCGTCTTGTTTCCGACCCCAGCCCGCCCGTGCGAAAGGCTCGCCGGTCGCAGAAACGGTCCGCGCCGGCCGGCGCGGTGTTTAGAAAGAACTCCCCCGGCGGCGGATCGAATAGACGGGCCGTGATGGACAGGACGATCGTCTGTCTCAACGTGACGGGAACGGCGAGCCGGAAGTCGATGAACTCGATGACCGGCTCCAATTGGCAGGGCGTACCCTCGGCAGCGCCGGGGAAGTCGATGAAGCCGCTGAACGGGATGTCCTCCGCTTGGTGGCGGACGATACCCTCGATGTCCACAAAGAAGATTTGCTTGTGCACGTTCCCCTGGAAGATCACTTTGCCGGGAATGACCGTGCAGCTGAGATTATTAACCGTGGCGACGATCTCATCGATCTTGACTGCCGGCACGCCCAGCGTCGTCGTGTTTGCCACCAGGAGTTGGGTCGTTACCTCTCCCAGCAGCGCCTGGGCGTTCATTGCATTCCCCCCGAGGAGCTTTTACCCGCCCATGCCGCATCATGCCTGCGGCGGGCCCGGCCGGTCTGGAGGCCCGCCTGGACTCCCGGGCCGCCGGTCTCAAAGACGGGCAGTACATCCTATGAAATAGGCAAGCCCCTGCCCGCAGGACCATGGCATGGGCATGAAAGGCCCCCCCGGCGGGTAGGATTACGTCTGCAGACGGCTTGGAAAGGGAATGAAGCTCTTGGACCGCAACCTGCGGATCGAGGCAATCGTGAGTTTTGTCATAAACCATCCGGAATCCACGGCTTCCCTCGCCATCCGCCGCGCGGCGGCTGTTGACGATCGGGGGGCGAGCAACGGGAAGCCCGGGGGCCTGCGCGACAGACTCGAGGCCATGGACGAGGAGACGCTCGCGGGGTATTACTGTCTCGTAAAATAAGGCGCCTTTGGGCAAGAATCCACACGGCGGCCAGAGACGTGGGGATGGGCATGCTCCGCAAATCCGGCGCGCAGCCCGCGTGCATCACCGCGGGCTGCTTCGTCGCGGGATCGGTCTATTTGCCGACCCTGCGCAGATAAGAATCGGTCCGCGTATCGACCTGGATGACGTCACCGATATTGACGAACAGCGGCACGTTGACCACCGCGCCCGTTTCGAGCGTGGCCGGTTTGGAACCGCCCGTGGCCGTATCGCCTTTAAAGCCAGGATCAGTGGCGGCGACCTTCAGCTCGACCGTGTTGGGGAGAGTCACGCCGATCGCCTCGTTCTGGTACATCTGCACCTCGATGGTCATGTTCTCCTTCAGGTACTTGACGGCGTTCGCCAGCTTGGCCGAGCTCAGGGTCAATTGATCGTAAGTCTCCATGTCCATAAAGACGAAGTCATCCTCGGACCTGTACAGAAACTGCATCTCCCGGACCTCGACCCGCGCCAGGGAGACTTTTTCGCCGGCGTTGAAGGTCCGCTCGACCACGTACCCGGTGCGGACGTTGCGCAGTTTTGACCTGACGAATGCCGCCCCCTTGCCGGGTTTGACGTGCATGAACTCCACGACGGCATACAGATCTCCGTCGATCTCGATGGTCAGACCGGTGCGAAAATCGTTGACCGAAACCATGGGAATCCTCCCTCTCCGTGAACTGTGCCCGCATTATTCTATCATATCCATACTTTGGCTGTCGACCCAGGAGCAGCCAACCCCCGGGGATCGGCCCGTCTCCCGCCCGGCGGCTTACAAGGCGGTCAGCTCTTTGGGGCTCCCGGTCAAGATGCGGCAACCCGCCTCCTCGATCACCACGAGATCCTCGATGCGCACGCCCATCCTGCCGGGCAGGTAAATACCGGGTTCCACCGTTACCACCATGCCGGGCGCCAGTATCTCCTCGGCGGTCTCCGACAGAGCGGGGGACTCGTGGATCTCCAGGCCGACGGAATGCCCGAGCCCATGGCCGAAGAACTCGCCATAACCGGCTGCCTGAATGTATTCACGCGCCGCCGCATCCGCCTCGCGGCAGGCGAGGCCGGGGCGGAGCATCCCCAGGACCCTGGCTTGCGCCTCGGCCACGATGCGGTAGATCCGGCGTTCCTCCTCGCCCGCCCCGCCCAGGGCAAACGTGCGGGTTATATCCGAAGCGTACCCCCCGAAGCAGGCGCCAAAGTCGATGACCACCAACTCGCCTGCGGCAAGGAGTTTTGGCGAGGCCGTCCCATGGGGCAGCGCGCCCCGCGGACCCGAGGCCACGATGGTGGTGAATGCCGGCCCCTCCCCGCCCTCCTGGCGCACGAGGTAGTCGAGGAGGGCGGCCAATTCCGCCTCGCTCGCGCCGGGCTTCACTTGAGGGATCAATCTGGCCAATGCCCGGTCGGCGATGGCGGCCGCCCCGGCGATGCAATCGATCTCAGCCGGTTCCTTGCGCATACGCAGCTTTTCGACCATGCCCCGCGTGGGCACCAGCCTCTCCGCCGGCAGGCGTGAAACCAGTTCCTGGTAATCAGCCAGGCTCCAATGGGCCGCCTCGATGCCTATCCGCCCCCCGCCCTCCGCGGAAAGCCAGGCCGCCACGTCGGGTAGGTATTGCCGCGCGCAGCGCCGGACCGAAACGCCGGGGGCTTCCGCTCCTGCCTGCTCCACGTAGCGAAAATCCGTAAACAAGAGCACATCGGTGCGCGTGACGACCAGAACGCCCTGATCGCCGGTAAAGCCGCTGAGATAACGCCGGTTGGCCTGCCCGGTCACGACCAGGCAATCCAGGCCCTCGCCGACCATGGCTTGCCGCAGTAAAGCCAGCCTCTTGCCCGTCAATGCCCGCCGCCTCCTCGCACGAGTGCTGCCAATGCCCGCAGGCCCAGGAGATAGCTCTCGCCTCCCAGGCCCGCGATCACGCCCGCGCAGACCGGGGCCGTCACGGAATTGGCCCTGAATCCCTCACGGGCGAAGATATTGGTCAGATGGACCTCGACGACCGGCACGCCTGTTGCGGACAGGGCGTCGCGCAGCGCCAGGCTGTAATGGGTGTAAGCCGCCGGATTGATTAGTATACCGTCGGCCCAGCCGAACGCCGCGTGGATGGCGTTCAGCAGCCCGCCCTCGCTGTTATCCTGCACGATGCGCAGTTCGACGCCGAGATCCTCCGCCAGACCGCGCAACGAGGCGTCGATCTCGTCCAGGGTCATGCGCCCGTAAATATGCGGCTCCCTTTGCCCGAGCAGGTTGAGGTTCGGGCCGTGCAAAACCAGGATCCTGGTCACGAAATCGCCTCCGGCCGGGCCAGCCCGGCAAGCTCGCGTCCCACCATCTCCGGGGTCACGTTCTCGATGACCTCGGTTTGGCCGAGCGCCACCGGCAGGACGAACCTGAGCCTGCCGGCGTGGATCTTTTTGTCGCGCCCGAGGGCGCGGAGCATGGGATCGATCTGCTCCGGCCGCACGGCCGGCAGACGGCCGAGGGTGGCCGTCACGGCCCTTTCCAGGCGGGCCAGGTCCCCGGCTGCAAGGCGTCCCAGGCGGCAAGACAGCCGCCCGGCCACGACCAGGCCCAGTCCCACCGCCTCGCCGTGCCGCCACGTCCCATATCCCGCCGCCTTTTCCAGCGCATGCCCCACGGTATGCCCCAGGTTGAGCCGGATACGCCCCCCCAGCTCGCGTTCGTCCTGTGCCACCACCGCGGCCTTGAGCCTGCAAGAACGGGCAACGCCCTCCGTGAGGGCCGCTTCGTCCCCCGCCAGGAGTTTCCCCAGATTGGCCTCATACCGTGAGAATTCGCCCGGCACGAGGAGATCGTGCTTCAACAGCTCGATCATGCCGGCCCGCAGCTCGCGTTCGGGCAGGGTCCTCAGGGTCGCGACATCGGAGACGACGAGGCACGGCTGGTGAAAAGCCCCGACGAGGTTCTTCCCGGCCGGCAGGTTGACGCCCACCTTGCCGCCGACACTGCTGTCCACCTGCGCCAGGAGCGTCGTCGGCACCTGTACGAACGCCAGGCCGCGCAGGTACGTCGCAGCTACAAAGCCCGCCAAATCGCCGATCACGCCGCCGCCGAGAGCCACGACCAGGTCGCCGCGGTCCAACTCCGCCTCGACCGCCCGCGCGTATAATTCTTCCACCTGGGCCAGGGTCTTGTATTCCTCGCCATCCGGCACCACGGCCTCGCACAGGCTGAATCCAGCCCGGATGAGGCTTTCGCGCAAAGGCGCCAGGTGCCACCGGGCGACCACCGGGTTTGTGACCAAAAAAACACGCCCGCCGCGCCTGAGGCCGGCCAGAATGGAACCGGCCCGCCCCAAGAGGCCCGGGCCGACGTGGATCTCGTATTCATGCCCGGGCACCCGCACCGGGATGCGTTCGCTCACGCGCCGGATCCATCCTCCCGCCGCGCCATTCTGTACCAGTCCGCGATCTTCCTTGCGACCTCGGGCGGCGCGAGGCCTTTGGTGTCAACGATCAGATCGGCGGCTCCCCGGTAGAGCGGCTCCCTGGCCGACCAGAGCGCGGCGGCGGCCGACACCGGATCCGGTCCCCGGAGGAGGGGCCTCCCCTCGCCGCCGCCGATCCGGGCCAGGATCTCGGGCAGATCGGCGGTCAGGGCCACCACCAGGCCGTGACGGCGTAAAAAAGTGACGTTCTCCGGCTCGAGCACGATACCGCCCCCCGTGGCGAGGACGCGGCCCGGCTGGTCCCCCAATTCCAAAAGCAGCGAACGTTCCCGCCGGCGGAAACCCGCTTCGCCTTCACGCGCGAAGATTTCCGGTATGCTCATCCCGGCGCGTTCCGCTAAGGCATGATCGAGGTCCAGGAACGTGTAACCGAGTTCCAGGGCGAGCAACGCTCCGACCGTGGTCTTGCCGGAACCCATGAAACCGATCAGCGCGATCTGGGGCCGCCCGCTCATGCGTGCCAAGGTTGACGATCCCCATATGAAGCGAACGCCCGTGCCACTTCGTCCAGGGTATCGCCGCCGAACTTGTCCAGGAAAGCACCGGCCAGCACCCAGGCCACCATGGCCTCGCCCACGACGGCCGCGGCCGGCACGACGCAGACATCGGAACGCTCCACCGCCGCCTCGGCTGCCAGGCCCGTGGCCAGGTCAACGCTGGGCAGCGGTTTGGCCAGGGTGGGCACGGGTTTGACGGCCGCGCGCACCAGGATGGTTTCGCCGTTGCTGAGACCGCCCTCGATGCCGCCCGCCCGGTTGGCCGGCCGCCGGGTGCCCCGCGGGGGATCCGGCAGAATGGCATCGTGCGCCTCCGAGCCCCGCAGGGCGGCCAGGGCGAATCCTTCGCCGATCTCGACTCCCTTGACCCCGGGGATGCTCATCACGGCTTGAGCGAGCTTCCCGTCCAGGCGCTGGTCCCATTGGCCGTAACTGCCGAGCCCGGCTGGAATGCCAAAAGCCGCCACGTCAAAGGTTCCCCCCAGCGTATCCCCGTTCGCCGCGGCGGTATCGATGGCTGACATCATCGCCGCGGTCGATTCCGGATCCAGGGTGCGCACGGGCGAAGCATCCGCCCGGGAGAACTCTTCCAATGTCCGGGGCAGCAGGCCGGCAAGGCACGGCCCGATGCGGCTGACGTGGCTTTTGATCGCGACACCGAGGGGCAGGAGGAAGGCCTTCGCCAACGTTCCGGCCACGGTGCGGGCCGCTGTCTCCCGCGCGCTGGCGCGCTCGATCACATCCCTCAGGTCGCGAAGTCCGTACTTGTACGCCCCTGCCAGATCGGCATGGCCCGGCCTCGGCCGCGTGGGCGCGGTCCGCACTCCGGCCAGGTCCGGCCCGGCGCCTTCCAGCTCCCGGCCTTCAGTCATCGGGATCCAGGGATCCAGCACCGGCCGCCAGGTAGGCCAATGCCGGTGGCGCAGGAGGACGGACACGGGCGCGCCGGTGGTCCGGCCGCCCCGCAAGCCCGCCAGGATCTCGATCTCCTCGGGCTCGCTCTTGGCGCGGGGCCCACGGCCATATCCCGCCCGCCGGCGCCGGAGCTCATGGTCCAGCATCTCCGCGGAAACAGGCACACCGCGCGGCAGTCCCTCGGCGATGACGACCAGGCCCGGGCCGTGCGATTCGCCGGCGGTCAAGAAACGCATGATCCGCCTCCGCTCAAGAAATGAGAGGACCCATGGATACGATCCCTACTGCGGGCGTAAAGCATGCATCGCCATAGACAAGGGGATCCTTGCACCCCGATTGCGAACAGGATTTCGAACGCGCCCTTGCCGCCGGCGGCTTTAGCCGCCCCGCTCTCACGCGCACGAGGACGCGGCGGGCTGGGGATAGAGCTTTCGCTTTCGGGCATTAGGTAAAAGAAGAGGGGCTTGCGCCCACTCGAGCCTCCGGTCAATGCTTGGGCCGCGAGGACACGGTGCGGGCTGCCTCCATGATCGCCACCAGCGCATCGGTCCGCACCTGGCGATCGTCGCGGGAAACGCGGGTCAGGATTTCCCCCTCCGGCGTCGCGGCATACATCCCGCGCAGCTTGGTCAGGGCAAGGGCGATCGTGTCCAGGCGGCATTGCTTGCACTGGCAGATATGCCGGTGGCGGCCCACGAAATCATTATAAACCGCGATCACGACGTCTTCCATATAGTTCTTGAGCTCCATCCGCGAGCCTCCTGTCCTTGATGAGAGAGCCCGGAGGATAATTCCCGGCCTCGCTCCCCACATGCCCGCGATCCCGGACCGGGGGCGAAAGCGCTCCTAGTAATCGGGGTTGACGATCTGATCCACGGTACAGGGCAGGATGATGACCTGGCCCACCTCGAGTTTGGCCGGATCGGCCAGGGAATTGATCTCGGCCAGGAGCTCCCAGGAGACTCCGTAGCGTTTGGCGATGCGCCATAATGTCTCCTTGGCTTTGACCACGTACTTATGATTGTCCGGGATCGGGATCAAGAGTGTCTGGCCCGGGCGGAGCATGGGTTTGTCGGTCATGTTGTTGTATGACGCGATCTCCTGCCAGGAGATGCCGTATTTCCTGGCGATCGAGGACAGCGTATCGCCTTTCTTGATGAGGTAGGGCACATGCCTGATCTCATCGGGGCCGGGCAGAACCCGGGGCGGCGCCTGAGCCTCGCCCGGCACCACCACGGCGGGCTCTGCGCGCGCGGGTTGCTGGGGCTGGGGCAGCGCTCCAGCAGTTTCGTTCCCTGCCGGAGGCTCGGGTTCCTGTCCCGGCGCCGCAGGGGCCGCTGTATTGGGCTCGACGCCGGCCGGGGCCGGCTCGTCGGCGGGCACGGGCTCCACGGTGGGCTGCGTCTGCGTCTGCCCCTGGTTCACGTCCTCGGGGGGAGCGGCCGTCACCGGCGGCGCCTCGGGAACCGGGGGAGCGGAGGGCTGCTCCTGCCCGCCTGCGGGCGGGGCGGCGCTCCCCGCCGCATCAGCATCGCCGGCGGGGGGCGCGGCGGGCGCGGGAACCGCTGGGGTGGCGATATTTGCGCGCGCGCTGGCAGAGGGTATCTCGTCCGGCGTTACTTTTTGCAGGTGCGGCGTGAGAAAGATGCAGATCACGGTCTTCTTGGCCTGAACCTTTTTATTCTTGAAGAGCGCCGAGAGAATGGGCAGGCGGCTCAGGAACGGCACGGCCGATTTGCTCGTGATCTCGTCGCGTTGAATCAATCCCGTCAGGACAAAGGTCTGCCCGTTCCGTAGCTTGGTCGTGGACTCGGTCTGCCTGGTCCTGATGACCGGCATCTCATCACCGTTCGCATTCTTTGTGTACGAGGTGATGTTGCTGACCTCGGCCTTGATGTAGACCGTGACGATGTCGTTCAGATTCACCCGGGGTTTGACCGTGAGCTTGGTGCCGATCTCAACGTATTGCGTGCTGTATTGGGTTTGACCCTCAACGATATTGGTCACGGTGATGGGATAGCGATCGCCCACAAAGATGGTCGCCTCTTGCGAATCGAGGCAGCTGGCGTTCGGCTGGGCCAGCAGTTGGGCAAGGTTCTTGCTCTCCAGGGCCTTGAGGGTAGCGGACACCTCGGGGTAGGAAACGATGGAGAATCCGGGCCCGAGGCCAAAATCCAGGCTGGAACTCCAAGTCAGGCCCAACTCGTCCAGGTTGTCCTCGGCCACTTCCTCCATGCGCGCCTCGATGTTGACCTGCGGCATGGGGTGGTCCATCTGGGAGATGATCTCCTCGGCGTTCTCCAATTGCAGCGCAGTGCCATATACCGTGATCTGGTTGGTGCGGGGGTTGACGCTGATCTGTTTGCCCTCCACGACGACCTTGAGCGCCTCGGCAATCTCCGCCACCGTGGAATAATACAGCGTGAAGACTCTTGACTCCTGGAGATCGAAATTCGTCTGGAGCTTGCTCTTTGGACCGATAATGACCGTCCGGTTGTCCTTGAGCCAATGCAGGTCGAATTCATTGGTTCTGGCAACAAGCTCGATGGCGTCCTTGACCGTCATGCTCTGGTGCAGGGAGATGGTGACGCTCCCCTGGACCTCGCGGGTCAGGAGCACGTTGAAACCGCCTGCCACGCCGAGGCTGCGCAAGACATCCCTGAGGTCCGCCTCGAAAAAATCGACGTTCTCAATGACCTTCTCGTCGGCGGCGATCAGCACCTGGAGCCCGAGGACGCATCCAAGGGCGGCGAGGAGCATAATAACGGCCATACGTCGTCTCATGCCTTCTTACCCCCCAAGACCAGAACGAGTTCCTTGCCTTCCGCGACGAGGACCACCCGATCGCGCCCGATGGACCTGAGTACGTAGCCCGTCTTTTCCAGCGCGGCTCCCTCGCGGACGTAATAGGACCTGTTGCCCCTGCGAATGACCGCCAACGTAAGGCCCTGCAGCCTGACGATGCCCTCGAGCACGAAACCCTGGACTGGCTGCGCCTGGGCGTTCTGGCCGCTCTTGGCGTCAGGCTTGGCCGCGCTGCCGGAACCGGCGGACTGGCCCGTGGCCAGGTTCTGGAGGCGCCCGCGCAGCTCGTCGAGGGTGGGCTGGGAGCCGGCGGCCGGTTTCGGAGCCTTGCTCCCGGCTTGTGCGCGCGCTACGGCGCCCAGCGGCGCAAAAGGATTCGCGCGTCCGAAACGCACCAGGAACGTGGAGAGTTCGTCCTGCTCCCCCCCGCTCGGGGCGGCCGCGACGGGCGCGCCTTGGCCGGGGGCGGGTTTGGCGGCCGTGGTCACGACGGCTGCGCCCTGCTGGCCCTGGACCGCGGGCACGGCGCCGCCGCCGAACAGCCCCGGGAAGAGCAGGTAAACGGCCGCGGCCGCCAGGCAGAGCACCAACAAGACCAGGAGGGGCGGCCTGACGCCCAGGATGGTGCCTTGGGATTTGCCTCCTGTCTGTTCAGCCACTCGTTACCCCTCCCCGTTGCGTGGCATACAGCGCGGATTCATGGTCAAGACGGACCATGGTTACTTACCGGAATAGAACACGACCATGGTAAACTGGCAGCTCAACACGGGCTGGTTGTCCTCGGTCTCGCTCCCCCGCGAAATGCTGAAGCTGTTGACGCCAAGCAGCCGCCGCCAGGAGCGTAGGGCCCCGAACATGGCCAGGATCTCGGGGTAGGTTCCCCGGGCCGAGACCGAGACGGTCAGCTGGTTCAGCTCCGGCGCCGTGGGGACCGGCGTCCCCTGCTGGCTCGGGGCAAAGCTGGCGAGCACCGCCCCGGCGCCGGAGAGGAGGGTGTATGTATCCCGCAGGAGCTGGGGCAGTTCCTGCGTCTTTGGCACCAGCCGCTCGTAATCCGCCTGGAGCCTCCGCGCCTCCGCCAGCCTCTGTTCCACCTTGGCCAGGTCGCGCACCTTCTGCTCCACCCTGGCAAGCTCGCTCGTGACGGCGGCCTTCTCCGCCAACAGGGCTTTGTATGTCCTGTCATACCACTGGTAGCCGAAATAGCCCGCGGTCAAGACCGCCAGAACACCGACAACGGCGACGATCGTCCACTCCCGACGGCCCATCCTCATGGCGCCGGTGTCCCCCCGCTCAAGACACAGCTCATGGAGAAACTCACCGCATCCGCACTCGCGTTGGCGCTCTGGAGGGCAACCTGGGCAAAACCCCCGCTGAGGCTCAGCTTGAGCTGGAGGGCGGCCACGCCGTAATAGTCCGCCGCCGTGCCGGCCAGGCTGATCCGGCGGTCCGCGCCGATGGAAAAACTCGTATAGGCCACGTTCTCCGGCACGTTGCCCTCCATGGCCTTGAAGATACCCACCGGATCCAAGAGCCCCGTCATGAGCTGTTGCCTGCTAGCGAGCTTCCTCTCCACCTCGGCCAGGGTTGCTTCCATGCCGATAACTTTATCGTACAGGGGCCCGTACTCTGCCCGCTTCTGCTTGGCCAACGCGATCTGCTCCCGCATGGTCTGGAGCCCGGTGAGGCCCCAGACCACGACGCCGCCTGCCGCGAGCGGCGCCACGATGATGACAAAGAGCGCCAGGACGCGCAATGGCCTGACCTGCGGCTGGGGCCTGTATTCCGGGGGCAGCAGGTTGATCCTGATCATTCCTGCACCCCCCGCAGGGCCAGGCCGATCGCCACACAAAAGATGGGCCCGGCGCCAGCCATTAGTTCGGGCGAGAAATTGCGCGCGCCGGCGTGGATGTTGGCCATGGGATCGCCGGTCTCCACCGGGAGGCCGAGCTCGCGTTCGAGGAACGGTACCATGTTGCGGAGCATGATGCCCCCTCCGGTGGCGACCAGCCGGGCCACCTCCTCGTGGGTCTGCAGGCGGAAATAATCGATGGAGCGGCGGATCTCGGTCACCAACTCGCTCATGACCCCGGCCAGGATCGAGGAGAGCTGGGCATCCTCGGGGGTGTCAAGACCGTGCTGCTCGTCCCCGAGGGGTATCTGCCCCCGGGAGAGCTTGAGCGCCTCGGCGTCCTCATCGCTCATGCCCAGGCGGCCGGCCAGGGCCCTGGTGAAGTAATTGCCGCCGATCGGGATGATGCGGGTAAAACGCAGCACCTCCTCGCGAAAGATCACGAGGTCGGTCGTGCCCGCCCCTACGTCGATCAGAGCTACGTTGGCCGCCTGGCCCTCCATGGCCGTAGACAGGTGCGAACCGAGCGAACGGGCCAGGGCAAAGGGCTGCACATCCATGGCCAGGGCCTGCAGCTTGGCCTCCTTGAGCACCTCGATGTGGCTGTCGATGATGCTCCGCTGCGCGGCGACGATCATGACCTCCTGCTCGCCCGTGTCCGGGGTCGCTCCAACTACGTCAAAATCGAGCACGGCCTCGTCGATGGGAAACGGGATGTATTTTTCCGCCTCCCATCTGATGGCCCCGGCCAGTTCCTTGCGGGTCATGGGGGGGAATTTCTGCGAACGGATCAGCACTCCCTGCCCGGCCACGGCCACCATGACGCGCCGGCCGCCGATACGCGCCTGGCGCAACAGCCTCGTCACGAGCTGCGCCACCGTGGCGGTATCGCGCACCGTTCCTCCCTCGATGGCCCCGAGGGGAATGGGAACGACGCCCGCCCGGGTCAGGGTGTAGCTCTCGCCCATGCGGCTCAACTGGATGGCCTTGACCGCGCTAGTGCCTATGTCCAGACCGATGCAGACCTTGGGCATCAGACGCCTCCCTCCCCCTCCCTGACCGGACCTGTGCCATACCCGGGAGATCGTTTTTGGGCGGTGTTGCGGGTCTTCCCCCTAACCCCCGGGAGGGGGCACCTGTTGTGGTTCCAAGAGCTTCCTCGAACATCCCTTGCTCCCTCTGGGAGATAGAGGGTATCTTCTTCGCACAACCCTGACTATCCCTCAGGTTTTAGCACCCGGACTCAGAATCCGAACAGCGGTCCAAGCCACAACTCCCAGGGCCAGATCGCCAGGATCAGGCCCCCCGCGGCCAGGTAAGGCCCGAACGGCATGGGCTCCCCCATCCTGAGCCGGCCCTTGGCCAAAAGTACCAGACCGGCGACGGATCCCAGCAGGCTGCCCGCGAGGATGGTGAACAGGGCGCCCTGCCATCCCAGAAAAGCCCCAATCATCGCCATTAATTTCGCGTCACCCAGCCCCAAACCCTCTTTTTTTAGCAAAAACAGGGCCGCCAGGTAGACCGCGAGCAACGCTCCGCCGCCGATCAGGGCGCCGAGCAGGGAATTTACCAACGAGCCCTGTGCCAGTCCGAATAACAGCCCGATACCGATCCCGGGCAGCGAGAGCACATCGGGCACGATCTGGTGGCCGAGATCGATGCCGGCGATGGCGATCAGCAGCGCGGCGTAGACGGCGTACCCCGCGGCCTGCGAGCTCAGCCCGTACCGCCAGGCCAACAGGGCAAAGGCCGCGCCTGTAATGCCCTCCACCAGCGGATATTGCCATGAGATCCTCCCATGACAGTACCGGCAGCGCCCGCGGAGGAAGAGAAAGCTGAGAACGGGCACCAGGTCGAAGAAACCGAGCAGATGCCCGCAATGAGGGCAGGCCGAGCGGGGCCGGACGATCGATTCCCCCCGCGGGAGCCGGTAAATGACGACATTGAGGAAACTGCCGATGACCAAGCCGAAGACGAGCGCGCTGCCGATCAGCATGGGCGTCCTCCTTCTGGAAATTGTGCCCTGATCCAGTAATTCGTTACCTTTTCACGAAAAAGAGCCCACAAAACAAAAAGGCGGCCTTCGCCACCCTCGAGCACCCGGGACTACAGATCATGCCCAGGTGGGTAGACGATTTGCGGTGCCGGGGGGGGTGGCGACTTGGGGCAGACAATCCAACACTTGCCGCTCGTCTCCCCTCCTTCAGTATCCCAATTAATTACGATATACTGATTGGGGTGGTCGTGGGGATCCTTTGGCACGTCGGAGAGGTAGCCTTCAGCGACCAGGTCCGATACAGTGGGGACAATACCCCCGGTCTCGGCGTAGTAGGCGTCCGCGGCCCGCTTGATCAGGCTCATAAGGCCGTTGCAGGCCGAATTCATTGATTTCACGCGATGGTAGGATATCCGGCTGGCGACCAAAGCCGTCAAGACAGCAATGACGCTCAAAACGATGATCATCTCTGCTAGGGAGAAGCCCTGTTGGCAAAGGATGCTAAGTCGTCGCATTTGCTCGGGTCTCCTTCCCTAATGTCCAGTCGGCCAATATGAGGAAGGGGGCGATGGCATACCATCGCCCCTGTTCCCTTTAGTGGGCGCCATCAGGAAATTGGACCGCATTGTTGGCCGGGCAATCAACCGCCGCTGTTTCCTCAGTGTTAGGGAATACGATGTTATAGAAACCATTGTTCCGTACGACATTGGATGCACCGTGAGGCTGCTTGGGCACGCCGGCCATGTAATCAGATGCGATGAGCGGGATGGTATCCGAGTTCACTAGACCGGCAGGCCGATCACCCAGGTCCGCGTAGTAAGCCTCCGCCGCCTTCTTGATGTCGCCCATAATCCCGTTGCAGGTGGTGTTGGCGGCGCGGGTCCGGTTGTAACTGATGCGGCTGATGGCCAAGGCCGAGAGGATGGCGATGATCGCCAGGACGATGATGAGTTCGACCAGGGTAAAACCTCTCTGACGCCTCTCGTGGAATTTCGCGAACATCTCTCATTCACCTCCTCCCTCTCAGGTTGGGCAAGGGCTCGGGGGAGTCCCCCAAAACCCGTCCTGAGCTAGCCCGCCATGATGCTGCTGATGTCCAGCATGGGCAGTACGATGGCGATGACGATGAAACCGACCACGCCGCCCAGGAGGATGACGATCATGGGCTCGATGAGGGCCGTGAGGCCCTCCACCGCCCGCTCGACTTCCTGATCGTAAAACTCGGCTACCTGGTGGAGCATTTTTTCCAATGCACCGGTCTCCTCCCCCACCGCCACCATCTCGGTGAGCATGGGTGGAAAGACCTTGGTGTCGGACAGGGGGCGGGCCATGCCCTGGCCCTGGCTGATGCTAATTCTGGCCTGGGCCAGCGCCTTGCTGACCACGGCGTTGCCCACGGCCCGCTCGACGATCTCCAGGGCCGGCACGATGTTGACCCCGCTCTCCACGAGCGTACCGAATGTCCGCGTGAACCTGGAGACAGCGACCTTTTGCACGATGGGGCCAAAGACGGGTAGCTTGTACAGGAAACGGTCGATGGCGAGCTTTCCCGCGGGCGTCTTGCGCCAGCGGGACACACCGAAGACCACCGCACCAATGATGAGCGGGAACGACCACCAGTAACCCTTGACGAAATCGCTGATGCCGACGATAAAAGCGGTGATGGAGGGTAGCGGTTTGCCAAAATCCGTAAAGACCTTGGCAAAGGTCGGCACGATGCTGGTGATGAGAAAGCCCGTGATGCCGATGACCGCGGTGATGATCACCGCGGGGTAGATCATGGCGCCCGTGACCTTGCGGCGCAGGGCGTAGTCCTTTTCCGCGTGCTCGGCCAAGCGCTCGAGGACGCTGTCCAGCTGGCCGCTGGCCTCGCCGGCCTCGATCATGTGCGTGAACATGGGGCTGAAGACCTTGCCGTGCTTGGCCATGGCCGTCGCCAGGGGCTGGCCGGCCTCCACGTCCGTCCTCACCTGGCCCAGGGTCTCCTTGAGCTTGTCGTTGGAGCTCTGCAGGGCCAGAGTGCGCAGGGTCACGAGGAGGTTCAGGCCCGCGCGGATCATGACTGCCCATTGCCGGGTGAGGATGGCGATGTCGCGCACCTTGACCCGGCCGCCGATCTTGATGTTCATGTTGAGATTGAATCCGCTTCCCCCGCCCGCCTCCTGGCGCTGGCGCACGGCGGTGATGAAAAGCCCCGCTTCCCTGAGCCTCAGCGCGGCCACGGAGGTGCTCTCGGCCTCGATCGTCCCGTTGGCCACCCTGCCCTGGCGATCCCGGGCTTCGTACGTAAAGACGGGCACTTTTCTCACCTCCCCGCGGAATGCCGTTAGTATCGGACTTTATAAGAGATGAAGTGCATAATCACCTGGGTACCGGGGGGGAACGGATTCAAGCTTCACGCCAGGATCGAGAGGCTCCGCTTGAACTCTTCCTGATCCGTGGCGCGCAGGAGCGCCTCGGAGACGCTGATCGTCCGGTTCTGGCAGAGGGTGCGCAGGACGCTGTCCATGGTCTGCATGCCGAATCGAGCGCCCGTCTGGATCACGGAATAGATCTGGTGCGTTTTGGCCTCGCGGATCAAGGCCCGCACGGCCGGGGTGGCGACCAGGATCTCCGCGGCCAGGACCCGGCCGGGCCGATCGATGCGCGGGATCAGCTGCTGTGACACGACCCCCTGGATTACGGCGGCCAACTGGACGCGGATCTGCTGCTGCTGATGAGGCGGGAACATATCCACGATCCGGTCGACGGTCTGCACCGTGTCGTTGGTGTGCAGGGTCGCCAGGACGAGATGTCCCGTCTCAGCCGCGCTGATGGCCGTGGCGATGGTCTCGAGATCGCGCATCTCGCCCACTAGGATCACATCGGGATCCTCGCGCAGGGCCGAGCGCAGTCCCGAGGTAAAATCGCAGCAGTCGCCCGTGATCTCGCGCTGGTTGATGATGCTCCGCTTGTGACGGTGGAGAAACTCGATCGGGTCCTCCAGGGTGATGATGTGCGAACTCCTGCTACAGTTGATCAGGTCGATCATCGAGGCCAGCGTCGTCGTCTTGCCGCTGCCGGTCGGACCCGTCACCAGGACGAGGCCCCGGGATTTTTCCGTGAACTGCTTGACCACCTCGGGGAGGCCCAGCATCTCCAGGGTCTGGATTTCCGTGGGGATGACCCGCATGACCGAGGCGTAGGTGCTCCGCTGGCGGTAGATATTTACCCTGAACCGGGCTAGGCCCCTGACGCCCACGGAGAGATCCACCTGGCCGTCGCGGCGCAACAGAGCGCGCTGGTCCTCGCTCAAAAGGCCAAAAAGCGCCGTCTCCAACTCCGCGGCCGTGACCGCCGGCTCGTTGGGGATCGGGTTCAGCTCGCCGTGGATCCTCAGCACCGGAGGCAGGCCGGCCGTCAGGTGCAGGTCCGAGGCTCCCGCATTTACCGTTTCGCGCAGCAAGCGATCGAGTTCCACTCTAGATGCCCTCAGCCTTCCCCGGTATAGGCGACGCGCACCACCTCGTCCACTGTGGTGGCGCCCTTGACCGCTTTTTGGAGGCCGTCCATGAGTAGGGTCCTCATGCCGTTTTTGATCGCGGCCTCTCTAATTACTTCGGCTGAAACGCGCTTGTTCGTTAGGGCTTGTATCTCAGCATTCGGCACCAGGATCTCAGTGATGGCGGTTCTGCCCTTGTAGCCGCGGTTGTTGCACTGCTGGCATCCCCGGCCGCGGTACAGGGTGATGGGACGATCGGCGGGTAGATCCGGCACGTTGGAGCGGATCATGCCGTGGAGTGCGTCCGAAGGGGCGATTTCGTATGTTTCCCTGCAATCCCGGCAGATGCCGCGCACCAGCCGCTGGGCCACCACCCCGATGACGGTCGAGGAGACGAGAAAAGGCTCGATATCCATATCGATCAGGCGCGTGATCGCGCTGGTGGCGTCGTTGGTGTGCAGGGTCGAGAGCACGAGATGCCCGGTGAGCGCCGCCTGCGTGGCGATGCGGGCCGTTTCGCCGTCACGGATCTCGCCGACCATGATGATATCCGGGTCCTGCCGGAGAAAGGCACGCAGGGCGATGGCAAAGCTCAGGCCGGCCTTGTTGTTGACCTGCACCTGGTTGACTCCGGCGATCTGGTACTCGACCGGATCCTCCACGGTGAGGATGTTGACATCAGGGGCGTTGAGCTCGCCCAGGACGGAGCTGAGGGTCGTGCTCTTACCGCTGCCCGTCGGCCCCGTCACCAGAATGATGCCGTACGGCCGGGTGTAGATGGAGCGAAAGAGCGCGAGCGCGTCCGGGAGAAAACCCAGGGATTCAAGCTTGATGGTGGTGCTGCTCTTGTAGAGGATGCGCATGACGATCTTTTCGCCAAAGATCGTGGGCAGCGAAGAGACCCGGAGATCGATAGCCTGGCCCTCGACGCGCATCTGGATCCGGCCGTCCTGGGGGATGCGCTTTTCGGCGATGTTCATGTTGGAGATAATCTTGATGCGGGCGATGATGGCTGCCTGCGTATTACGGGGGCTGGCCAGTTCCTGGCGCAGGCGGCCGTCCACCCGGTAACGGATGGCTACTTCCTTCTCGGTGGGCTCGATATGTATGTCGCTGGCCCTGAGCCTGACCCCCTGGGTGATGATGAGGTTCACGAATCTGACGATGGGGGCTTCCTCGACCTGGGCCAGGACATCGGCTTCTTCCTCGTCCTTTTCCTCGTCGATCTCGATCTCGAAATCCTTGAAAACTTCCTCCACCGAACCCTTGATGCCGAAGAACCCGTCGATCGCCCGTTTCAGGTCGTCCTCGGTGGCGATGGCGGGCACGATCTCGCCGCCCAGGATCTGCTTGAGGTCGTCGAGGGCAAAGACGTCGGTCGGATCGGACATGGCCAAGAGCAGTTTCTTGCCCTGGCGCTCCACGGCAAAACACTTGTATTTCCTGGCCACGTTCTCCGGGACCAGCGACGCCACGGCCGGATCGATCTTGCGCTTGGCGAGGTTGACGTGAGGCACGCCCAGCTGGAACTCGAGAACCTCGATGAGGCTCTGTTCGCTCAGGTAGCCGAGCTGAACCAGGGTGGCGCCGAGGCGCAGCCCGTTTTCCTTTTGCCGCTCGAGGCCCTCGTTGAGCTGCGCGGCATTGATGTAACCCGCCTCGAGCAACAGTTCGCCAAGCCGGCGCTTGACCGTGACCGCCATCAACTCACCACCCGGTCCCGGGTTTGGGGCTTGTCAGGCTTAACGTGATAAACTACTAAATACTGTATTACCATGTTTCGCATGATACCAGAGTTCGTGCTCCACCAGCGATATACCATGCTAGACGCGCGAACTCCTGGTGACAACGTTACAAGAATTCGTTGCCAGCCAGTGGTTTCCTGCCCAAGCGTGAAAAAATCAGAGTAAATGCAGGGCTTTCAAAGCCGCGTCGCGCATCTCCGCGACCGGCGCGCTCTTGCCCGTCCAGAGCTCAAAGGAGACCGCCCCCTGGTGCACCAGCATGCCCAGGCCGCCCAGGGCCACGGCCCCCTGTGCCTCGGCCGCGGCCATGAGCCGGGTGCGGGCCGGCCGGTAGACGAGGTCGTAGACGACGAGCCCGGGATGAAAAACGCCGGCCGGCAGAGGCGGCATGTCATCCTCGTGGGGGCTCATGCCGAGCGGCGTGGCGTTGACCAATAGATCGCATTCCGAGAGGGCGCCGGGGGAAGAAGCCAAATCCTCGTATGACAAAACCAAAGGGGGCGGCACACCCGGTATCGCCGGCCAGCCCAAGCCCAGACCGGGCGGGCGGCGCGTCACCACGGATAGCCCCGCCACGCCCTCGCGGGCCATCCTGACGGCCAGCGCCAGGGCGGCTCCGCCCGTGCCGAGAATACACACCTTCCTGCCCGCCAGGGCCAGGCCGGCCTCCTCGCGCAGGGCGCGGACGAATCCGTCGCCGTCCGTGCTGTGCCCGATCAGCCGCCCGTGCCGGCGGACGATGGTGTTCACGGAACCGCACAGTCCCGCATCTCCGGCCAGGCCGTCCAGGTACGCGGCCACGGCCCGCTTGTGCGGGATGGTCACGTTGACCCCGCCCATGCCCAGGACCCTAACCGCCGCCACGGCCTCTGCTAGAGAACCCGGCCGCACGTTAAAAGCCAGATATATGGCCTTTATCCCATAAGCGGCAAAGGCCGCGTTCTGGATGACCGGCGAGAGCGAATGCTTGATCGGGTGGCCGAAAACCCCGTAAAGACTCACTCCCGCGGCGTCAAAATCCGCATGCACCGCAGTTTTTGGCATCACAGGCGTCAACTCGAAACATCCGTGATCCTATCCTGATCTGTGATGAACTGCGTATCCTCGAATTCCTCGATCAGCTTGGTCGTCTCCGTGGGCGGCGGCGGAGGGGGCGGGTCGCCGGGCACGGTGATAACGATATTCGCCTCATTTCGTTGCTCCACACTTCCCGTAAAAACATTCCCCGAGACATTGACGGTGCCTTTGGCGATTAACCCGCCCGTGACATGAGCGTTGCCTGAGATCTTGATAGCGTCGTTCTCGGTCAGTTCGTAAGCGGAATAAACGACGCCAAAAATCTTGGTTTTGCCGGAGATGGTCACCCTGCCCTTGGCGTAGATATTGAGATGCGCGGTCATGCTACCGGACAGGTTGAGATCCCCCTCAACGAAGAGGTTCTTGTAGCCCGTGAGGGAAGCGCTGCCGGAGACGCTCATGTTCCCCATGACGTATAGATTCTGTTTTCCGGGAGGATTGGGTGACTTGACGGTGCTGCCATTGAGGGTCAGGTTCCCGCTTATAATCTCCGTATACCCGGGATCTTTGGCCGCCTCCCAGTTCACCGTCGGTACGGCGACAGGCGCCACGCCGGATGTAACGGAACCGTCGACACTGCCGCTCGTCTCCGCCGTCCCGGTCGCGTAAGCCGTGCCGAAATTGACGCTGCCGCTGGCGGAAAAATCCTGATTGGTATGTAACACGGAACCGTCGCCGGCATTGACGTTGCCGGTCAGACCCATCGATCCGCCGGAAAGGATGTCATACGTGCTGTAAACGTATGGCTCCGGGGGGGGTGGGGTCGCGGGCGGGGTGTAGGTTTCGGTGACCGTGGTCACCGTCTTGATCTGGCGCCGGGTGATGGTGATGTCGTTCCGCAGGATCCTGGTGGCGTTATTGCACGTGCCGGTTGAAGTGACCGTACAAAGCGTGACCGTGTCTTTTTTATACTTTGTCACGTTCAACGGCTGGCCGGGCGCGGGAGCGAGCTCAACCCAGTCCGGATCGGAATGCGCGGTATCGGCCGTGCAACTGATTGCCACGGAGTAAACTCCGGAACCCACCGAACCATCACTAATATCGTTGGCACCAGGCGTGGTCTCAGGAGCTAAGCCCGCGATATATCCCCGTGCCACGCTCAACCCGGCGATCGCGGCATTGTAAGCCTCGTCCGACCGGCCGAATTGCACCGCCGAGCGCTGCATGTTCTCCACGCCGTTGACGAACGCCAGAATCCCAAGGCTGATCACGACCAGGACCGCCAAGACCATGATGAGCGCTACGCCGCGCTCACGGTTGTAGGCGCGTTTGGCATTCTTCACGATTTTTCCTCCTCGCACCACGAAATGACACGCATCAGATTTCCCGTGGCATCAGTGTCTGCCGGGCATATACCCCGATACCATACAACACATGGTGGTCAATATCTCGTGGTGGATTGCCCGCACACCCCGGATTCTAGGTAATCTCCTCTACGCCCTCGCCTCTGATGTTCAGGGTGGAAACGGCTGAGCCGAGGCGCACCCTGGCCTGACCGACCGTTACGGTGAAGGTGATCTGTATCATATAAAACATCGACGGCCGGCTGGTGGTTTCCCCCGGGATGATCTCCTCGATGCCCGAGGCATCTCTGGCAAAATACCTCAGCTGCAGATCGTTGATCCCGTCGGAAATATCCAGGGTTTCCATAATAGTATCAGGGTCGAATGTGTTGTCGGGGAATCGCTGCCTTTTCAGACGCTGGTCTGCGCCGACGAAGAGCCGCCAGTAGGCATAATCGCCCGGAAACCCGGTCCGGTAGCCGATCGAATTAGCATGGGCTTGGCTGATATAAAAAGCCGTGGCCGTGGAGAGATCCCGGAGAATGTACTCCAGGGTCGCCTGGCCCGAGTGCTCGGCCTCGATCCGTTCGCCCACTCCCCGGTTGGACCGGTCCATCGTCCTGGAGATGGTCACCATGGTCAAGACAAGTATGGCGGTCAACGTCAAAGCCATGATGATCTCAATTAAGCTAAAACCTCGTTCATGCCTGGGCGCCATCTGTCCCACCTCCGCCCTACCGGGGGACGATGATTGACTCCCGCGTGATACTGCCGCCCGGCCAGTCGACCTTGACCGTGACGAGCGCGGCGGCGTAATGAGCCACTTTGCCCGAGCCGGCGGGATCCTGCGGCACGCCGCCCACTGTTTCTGACCCCTCGAGCGGCACGGTCGGGTCAAAGGCTCCGCTGAGAACCGATCCCGGGGTCAGGGTAACGGAGGCAGTATATGGCACGCCCTCGACCGTCTTCGGGCTGCCCAGAGCGGCGAGATCGACAGGTACAATCACCGGTGCACGGACTAAATGAGAATCGGTTTCCACCAGATCAGCAAATGAGGAGGCCCGCACCTTGGCGCGCTGATCCTCGAGCAGCCTGACGGCCAGGGCGTTCGCCCTGGCCCGGTTATCCACTCTCGCGATGCCGCGCCGTGACAGGATGACGACCGAGCCCAACAAAGCCACGATCAACAAGGACAAAAGCGACAAAGCCAGAGTAACCTCGATCAGGCTCAAACCGCGTATACCCCGTTTTGGCTCCATGGTTCTCACCCCTATTCCAACCGGCTGAAACCGGTGGGAAGCACCGTGATGCTCTTGACAATACCGGGCACGGTGCCAAAAGTCACCCGCGTCACCGTCGTGGCGTCGCTGTTCAGCGTACCGAGGTGGGTAAAGAGGATCTCCCCTTCCTCCGGCGTCATGGTGAGAGGAGGCCCGTATTTCTCGTACAGCTCGCCCGTCTTGATCACGGTCCCCTTGTGATCCGGGTCGACCCTGTGGGTCACCGGATCGATGGTCGGCCCCGCGTAGATGGTGTAACCGGGATGGCGGCCGAATTTGACATAGACATTGGTGCTCCTGACCAGGGCCTGTTCCCTGGCAAAACGCAGATCCTGCACGAATTGCATGGCCGCGTAACGGCCGCAGGAGCGCGCCTTGTACTTGCCCCAGCTCGAATAGGTCAACATGCCGGCGATCGCGAGGATCCCCAGGGCGATAACGATCTCCACAAAGGAAAACCCCCCGGCTCCCCGTGGACGAGTGGATCGATCCATCTCCGCCTCACCAGCCCCGTCATTTGACATCACAAGTATTATGTTACACCACAGCCCGCCCGCTGGCAACATGTTGCATGACGGGCATCGTTGCGGCCGGAACCGCCCGGGCAAAACCTTGTCCCACTAGGATACTGATTCGAGTTTTACCATACGTTTGCGCGCTGTTACCCGGATCGGGCGCGGTAAACTGATCCATAACGATCATCGGCGCGTTCTGAGGCAAACTGGAGCCGATTTGGGCAAACATTTCCCGCCAATCATGAATCAGCCTGGAATATTATGACAAAAACATCGCCCCGCGCGGCAAACTGGTAAAGCAGCATCAATGAAGCGGCCCGCCCGCGACTTTTACGCTTTTGCCCTAAAACCGGGCGGCAAAAAAGCGCCCGCCTGGCGGGCGCCCGTCGATAATGCCGGTGCGGACGCTACTTGCCGAACGCCTCTCTGACCCGCCCGAAGAAACCCTTGTCGTCCTCCGCCTCCAGTTCGGCCAGGCGGCGAAAGACCTCGCGCTGTTCCGGGCTGAGCTTGGTCGGGGTCTTGAGCTTGACCTTGACGAAATGGTCGCCGCGGCCGCTGCCGCGCAGGCGGGGCACGCCGCGGCCGCGGAGGCGAAAGACCGTCTCCGTCTGGGTGCCCTCGGGGATCTTGAGCTCGACCTCGCCGTCCAGGGTTTCGATCTTGGCCGTGGTGCCGAGCGCCGCGCGGGCAAAGGTCAGTTCCAGTTCCGTATGGATGTCGTCGCCGTCGCGTTTGAAGAACTTGTGGGGCTTGACGTAAAGGTAGACATAGAGATCTCCCGCGCCGCCGCCCCTCGTCCCGGCCTCCCCCTCGCCCGCGACCCGCAGGCGGAAACCGTTGTCCACCCCGGCGGGAATGCGCACGTTGATGCGGCGGGTGCGCCGCACCCGCCCCCGCCCCTGGCACTCCGGGCAGGGCGTCTCGATGACCTTGCCGTCGCCGCCGCAGGTCTCGCAGGTGCCCACGTTGACGAAACGGCCAAAGGCCGTGTTGCGCGAGACCTGCACCTGGCCGGTGCCCCGGCAGGCGGGGCAGGTGTTGATGGGCGTGCCCGGCTTGGCGCCATTACCGTGGCAGGTCGGGCAGAGCTCCGCCCTCGGCACCTCCACCGTGGTCTCCAGGCCAAAAGCGGCCTGCTCGAAGCCGATCTCGAGGTCGTAACGAAGATCGCCGCCGCGCTGAGGTCCCGTGCGCCGGCGCTGGCCGCCGCCTCCGCCGAAAAACATCTCGAAGATGTCGCCGAAACCCTCGAAACTGCCGAAATCAAAACCGCCCGCGCCCCCGCCGAAGCCCTGTTCGGTCGCGGCGTGCCCGTAGTGATCGTAGGCCGCCCTCTTTTGCGGATCGCTCAGGACCTCATATGCCTCGTTGATCTCCTTGAACTTTTCCTCGGCCTTGGGATCGTCCTTGTTCACGTCAGGGTGGACCTGGCGGGCCAGGCGGCGGTATGCCTTCTTGATCTCTTCCTCGCCCGCCTGCCTGCTCACACCCAAGATCTCGTAATAATCGCGTTTATTGGCCATTTACGCTACCTCGTGGGAGGCATGGGGTGCGAGGCGTGAGGCATTCAAACTCGTGTCACTCCCGCCTCGCGCCTCACGCCTTTCCTTTTATTCCTTCTTTTTACCCTCGTCGTCGACGACATTGTAATCGGCGTCAACCGTCTTGCTGCCGTCTCCGCCCGGCCCATAACCCGTAGGTCCTTCATCCGGGGGGGGCGTTCCGGTCCCCTTGGCCGCCGAGCGCTGGTAAACGGCGGCCGAGAGCTCGTGCAGGGCTTTTTCCAGCCTGTCCTTGGCCGCCTCGATGGCGGCCGCATCGTCCCCGGCCATGACCTTGGTCAGCTCCGCCTTGGCCTCGTTGACGCGGGCCGCCAGAGCCGTGTCAACCTTGTCGCCCAGTTCCTTGAGGGTCTTGTCGACGGAGTAGACCATGGCGTCGCACTGGTTCTTGAGATCGATCAGCTCGCGCCGCTTGCGGTCCTCCTCGGCGTGGCTCTCCGCTTCCCTGACCATGCGGTTGATTTCGTCTTCCTTGAGATGGCTCGACTGGATGGTCACTTTTTGTTCCTTGCCTGTACCGAGGTCCTTGGCGGAGACATGGACGATGCCGTTGGCGTCGATGTCAAAGGCCACCTCGATCTGGGGTATGCCGCGGGGGGCGGGCGGAATGCCGTCCAGGTGAAAGCGGCCGAGCGTGATATTGTCCGCCGCCATGGGCCGTTCGCCCTGCAGGACATGAATCTCCACCGAGGTCTGGCTGTCGGCCGCGGTCGAGTAGATCTTCTTCTTGGTCGTGGGGATGGTGGTATTGCGGTCGATGATCCGGTCAAAGACGCCGCCCAGCGTCTCGACGCCGAGACTCAAGGGCGTGACGTCCAGGAGCAGGATGCTCTTGACCTCGCCGGACAGGACGCCGGCCTGAAGGGCGGCGCCCACCGCCACCACCTCGTCCGGGTTGACGCCCTTGAAAGGTTCCTTGCCAAGGAGTTTGCGCACCATCTCCTGGACCGCGGGCGTCCTCGTCGAGCCGCCCACCAGGATCACCTTGTCAATGTCCTTGGGCTCCAGCTTGGCATCTGCCAGCACCCGCCTGGTGGGGCCGACCGTGGCTTCCACCAGGTCGGCGGTGAGTTCGTCGAACTTGGCCCGGGAGAGAGTGGCCTCCAGATGGCGCGGCTCGCCGTTGACCGCTGTGATGAAGGGCAGGCTGATATTGGTGGTGGTCAGGCCCGAGAGCTCGATCTTGGCCTTTTCCGCCGCCTCCTTCAACCGTTGCATGGCCAGGCGGTCGTGGCGGAGATCCACACCCTGGTCGCGCTGGAAATTGTCTGCAAGCCATTTGACGATCCGGTCGTCAAAATCGTCCCCGCCCAGGCGGTTATTACCGCTCGTGGCCTTGACCTCGAACACGCCGTCGCCGAGCGCGAGGATGGATACGTCAAAGGTGCCGCCGCCGAGATCGAAGACGAGGATCGTGTGATCCTCCCCCTTGTCCAGGCCGTAAGCCAGGGCGGCCGCGGTTGGTTCGTTGATGATCCGCAGCACCTCGAGGCCGGCGATGGTCCCCGCGTCCTTGGTCGCCTGCCTTTGCGCGTCCGTAAAATATGCCGGCACCGTGATCACGGCCTGGGTGATCTTCTCCCCGAGGTAGCTCTCGGCGTCGGTCTTGAGCTTTTGCAGGATCATGGCCGAGATTTCCTGCGGGGTATATGACTTGTCATCGATGACGACCTTGTGGTCCGTGCCCATGCGGCGTTTGATGGACACGACGGTCCGTTCGGGGTTGGCCACGGCCTGCCTCCTGGCCACCTGGCCCACCAGCCGTTCGCCGGTCTTGCTGAAACCCACCACGGACGGCGTGGTCCGCCCGCCCTCGGCGTTGGGGATGACCACCGCCTCGCCGCCCTCCATCACCGCTACGCACGAGTTCGTGGTCCCCAGGTCAATGCCGATAACCTTTCCTTTAGCCATTAACGGATCCCCTCCCGATTCTGACCACTTTTAGACCTGCACCTTGACGAGCGCCGGTCTGATCACCATCGCGCCCAGGGTGTATCCCGGCCGGATCTCTTCGACGATCGTGTTCGCCGGCCGGCCGGAATCCTCGACCCGCATCATCGCCTCATGCTTGGCGGGATCGAAGGTCTCGCCCTCCACCTGCATCCGTGCCAGCCCATGTTCGGCCAGTGCGGCCAGGAATTTCCTCCTGACCATCTCCATCCCTGCCAGCCACGCCGGCGGTGTCTCACCGCCCGCCGAAGCGAGGGCAAGATCGAAGTCATCCAGGACCGGCAGGAAGCCTTCGATCAGCTCGCGGAGCGAATTGGCCCTGGCCTGCTCCAACTCAATGGCGGTGCGCCGGCGCAGGTTCTCCAGATCCGCCCGCCAGCGTAGCGCCTGATCTTGTGCGGCCTCACGCAACCTGCGCTCTTCGTCGAGTTCCGCTTTGAGCAGCGCCACGGGATCCTCCGCCGGCGCCGCCTCGTCTGGCGGGCACGATTCCTCCGCCTGCTGCGGCTGCGCCGTGTCCGCGTCCGCGCCAGCTACCCGCGGCGGTTCCGCGGCGGGATCGATGCCGGATACGCGCTCCGCTTCAGAAACCATCTCTTCCCGGTCCCGATGCGCCCCCAAGATTTCCCACTCCCCCGTCTTCAGGCCGGATCGTGCCAGCCGGTCTCGGCGGCTGATCCAGGCCGCATTTTCAGGATGTTGTTGATGCGCAGGATGGCCGCGGCCACCTCGCCCGCGGTTCTCAGGGCATGCTCCTTGACGGGATACGGGTCCCAGACACCCGCCTCGGCCAGATCCGCCACTTCTCCCGTGTCAAAATCAAGGCCGATGCCCGATCGTCCCCGCTTTTCCTGCTCGGTGGCTGCCGCCTCCACTTTCTCGAGGGGGTTGTACCCCGCATTGGCCGCCATTTGGGCCAGAGGCCTTTTCAACGCCTCGCGCACGCATGCCACGCCAAAAACGGTCATACCCGCCGCACCAGGGCAGGCCAGCTCCCGTGCGAGGCCCAGTTCGGCGGCGCCGCCGCCGGGCACCACGCCGCCGCGCAGGGCGTGTTGCACTGCCCAGGCGGCGTCGCGGGCGATCCTTTCACGCTCGGCAGCCACCTCGGTGGTATGGCCGCCGATCAATACGGTGACTTCCGGCAGGCCCCCGCCTTGGGAGATCTCGAGGAGGCGGCGGCGGCGGTCGTACGCGACCACACCCGCCCTGCCAAGCGCCGCGCCGAAAGCGGCTGCATCGCAGCCGGTGACGCCGCGCAGCACGCGAGCGCCGGTATGAGAAGCCACGCGGTGCAGATCCTTCTCGGCCACCCTGCGCAGGCACATGATACGATGCTCCGCCAGGAATTGCTCCGCTCCCTCGGAGATACCGCCGCTCGCCAGGACGAGGGTGGCGCCGGCCGATGCCAGGTTCTCCAGGGCGGCCCGGAATTCCTTGTACCCAGCCCGGGCATGCGCCGCGCCGGCCGGGGACAGCCAGGCATCCCTGCCCGTCAGGACGGGTTCCAACGCTCCCTCCAAGACCAGGACCAGCGCATTCCCAAGGCGATCTGGCATATCGGCCGCGACGGGCTCCCGTTCCAGGACCGCGCCGGGAAACGCCGCGTCGGCGCAGCCCTCCAGGCCGAGGACGGCCCCGGCCAGTTCGAAACCGGGCTTGCAAAGCCTATCCCTGCCGAGAAAACGCGCCGCATCGACGATGGCGCGCGCCAGATCCTCATCGCCGCGGCCCGCCACCAGCGCCACGGAGGTCAAAATCGGATCGTCCAGGCCACGCACCGGCCGGCGGAGATCCCGCAACGCGGCGAGCGCCCCGGACACGCCGGCCCGGATGCCCTCGACAACCCGCGCCACCGGCACACCGCGCAGGATCTGCGCGGCGCCTTCCTCGATCAGGGCTCCCGCCAGCACGATGGCCGTGGTGGTGCCGTCGCCCGCGGCCCTGTCCTGGGCCTCGGCCGCCCTGATCACAAGCCGCCCCGCGGGATGTTCGACCTGGAGATGCTGGAGGATGGTGACACCGTCGTTGGTTACGATCAGGCCGCCGCTCTCGTCCAAAAGAAGGCAATCCAAACCCCGGGGGCCGAGGGTGCCCTCGATTGCGCCCGTCACGGCGCGCACCGCCCCCAGATTCGAGAGGAGCGCTCCCTGGCCGTTCAATTCATCGCGCAAGCCCGTGGTTTCTTCCGGCACTAAGGTCCCGCCAAATCATTGAGGACTGAGGTGAGATGCGCCGCGATGAATTCCACCACCGCGAGGATCTTGCCATAATCCATCCTGGTCGGTCCCAGGACGGCGATGATCCCCACCGGGCGTTCGTGCACCGCGTAGGCGGCCGTGACCACGCTGCAGTCGCGCATCGCCTCTTCCATATTCTCCTGCCCGATGGAGACCTTTACTCCTCCGGGACATGATTCGGAAAGGAGGCGGTAAAGCATTTCCTCCTGTTCGAGCAGGCCCAGGAGCGGGCGAACCTTTTGCCTGTCGGCGAACTCCGGCTGGTCCAGGATCCGCGTCTTGCCGTCCATGACCAGCTTGTTAGGGGCATTTGCCTGCGTCCCCTCGATCAGGGCCTGGAGGGTGCGGCGAAAGAAAAGGTCGCTGAGGCGCATCCGTTCCAGGATGTTTTGGGCCAGCGCCAGATCGAACTCGCGGAGCGGGCGGTCGCGGAGGCTTTCGTTCAACATATTGGAAAATCTTTCCAGTTCGTTGTCATCCAGGTTTTGCTCGCACTCGATGACCTTGTTCTCGACGAGGCCCGTATCAGTGACTATAAGGACCATCACGTTGCGCTCATTGAGCCTGATGAGGCGGATGTGCTTGAAAAGGGCGATCTTGCGGTTGGGCGGGGAGACCACCGCGGGGTAGAGCGTGAACTGGGCCAGGACCCTCGCTGCCTTTCGCATGACCGAGGTGAGAGCCCGCTCGCGCACGGCCAGTTCTTGCTCGATGGCCTCGATCTCGTCCGGCCGCAGGCGCCTCTTTTCCATCAGGGCGTCGACGTAATAGCGGTAACCGCGGTCGGAAGGAATCCGCCCGGAGGAGGTGTGCGGCTGCTGAAGGTATCCCTCCTCCTCCAGATCGGCCATCTCGTTGCGGATCGTGGCCGGACTGAGACCCAAGTTGTATTTGCGCGCAATGGTGCGGGAGCCCACCGGTTCCGCGGAAGCAATGTAGTCATCCGTGATTGCCTTGAGGATTCTGCGTTTTCGCTCGTCGAGCTCATGGCGGGCCATGTTTCTCGCCTGCCTTATTAGCACTCCCCATAAGAGAGTGCTAATGATCATATCAAAAATAGCACGGCCCAGGCGCCTTGTCAAGAGGACGCGGCGCCTGCGGCAGCTCTGCCGCCAGGGAACGGAGGACATAATCGGCCAGTAGAACGCCCCGCTCCGTCAGACGGAGCCGTTCGCCCCGCGCCGTGAGTTCGATCAGTCCTGCGGACGCCAGGCGGGGCAGGGCCTGGCCGAACAGCGCCCCCCCAAGCAGCCCGGCCTTGCCTGACAAAACCGCCAGGTCCAAACCTTCACGCAGTCTGAGGCCCAGCATCACCGTTTCCAGCAGATCAGCGTCCGGTCCTAGCTCCTCGGCGGCGGCGACGGGCGGGTTCCCCGCTGCCACGGCCGCGAGGTAAGCGCGTGGGTCGGCCAGGTTGGCCCAGCGCCTGCCCCAAAGATGCGAGTGGGCCGCGGCGCCCAGGCCGAGATAGCCGCCGTTGCGCCAGTAATTGAGGTTGTGGCGGCACTCCGCGCCCGGGCGGGCAAAGCTGGCCACCTCGTACTGGAGGAAACCCGCCGCGGGAAGAATCCGCATGGCCTCGCGGAGCATGGCCGCGGTATCATCCTCGGCGGGCCGGGCCAGGTCCCCGATGGCGATGCGGCGGGCGAGCGGCGTCCCGGGATGCAGTTCCAGATCGTACAGGGAGAGGTGATCCGGGCCAAGCGAGAGGGCAAAATCAAGGGTCGCGCGCCAGCTCGCCGCCGTCTGGCCGGGCAGCCCGTAGATCAGATCCAGGTTGATCCGCGTGACCCCCGCCCGGCGCGCGTCCGCCACGGCCCCGGCTGCCTCGGCGGCCGTGTGGCGCCGCCCCAGGAGCCGGAGGAGACACGCGTCGTGGGTCTGCAGGCCCAGGCTCAGACGGGTGCCGCCCCCCCGTACAAAGGCCTCGAGCTTTGCGGGATCCATGGTGCCGGGATTTGCCTCCATGGTGATCTCGAACGCGGCCGCGCCCGAGGCGGACCGGCAGAGATCGAGCACATCCGCCAGGAGATCCGCGGGCAAGAGGCTGGGCGTGCCTCCCCCGAGGTAAACGGTGTCGGCGCACGCACCGGCCAGCAAGTCCCCATACATCTCGTATTCCGCCCGGAGGGCGCCCACGTAGGCCGGCAGCAGAGCCAGGAGATCGGGGTAGGAGACGAAGTCACAATAGGCGCACTTGCTCAGGCAGAAAGGGATGTGAATATAAAGACCGAGGGCCAAACGACCACCGCCCGACCGAGGTTTGTTAAGTGGCGGGTGTTGCCAATCCACTTTGATGTTCAGTATTGCTTGTCGAGCACTGGTGAATCTCGAGTGAAATATGTGCAAGCCCAAGATGCTTTGGCATGCGTGCGCGGTACTCGTCTGGCGTTGCGGGTTCGCGAGCGACGACAGTCACGACCACAGCGTAGATATTAGGACCGATAGACCACAGATGCAGGTCAGCAACCTTACTGTCCTGATCCCCTTCAATACTCTCTTTGATTCTCCGGCTGAGAGTCTCCGGCCCTTGCCGGTCGAGCAAAATAAGGCTGGTAGACTGCAATAAGCCGTATGACCACCGGGCGACGAGAAGCGCGCCCACAATGCCCATTGCCGGATCCATCCAGATAAAGCCCAAGTACTTCGCGGCGAGCAAGGCGATAATTGCCAAGACGGAGGTCAGCGCATCAGCCATGACATGCAGATAAGCCGACTTGAGATTATGGTCAGGGTGATATGCGTGAGTGTGATCATCGTCGTCGGATGCTTCATCTCCAAGAATGAAGACGCTGATGCCGTTGACAAGCAGCCCGAGCAGAGCAACGAGAATAGCTTGGTCGAAGATGATTTGAACCGGCTGGATAAGCCGGCCAAAACTTTCCCAGGCCATCAAGAGGGCAAACACAGCCAACAACACGGCTCCGCTGAAGCCTCCAAGTGTGTTGATCTTGCCGGTGCCGAAGCTGTAACGCCTATCGTGGGCATGGCGCCGGGCATAGATATAGGCGAAGGCGTTGACACTGAGAGCCACCGCG
>JBLNBS010000026.1:0-5286 GCA_050260175.1 Patescibacteria group bacterium
CGCGGCGCCTCCGTCCAAGAACTACACCACGAGGTTCCTCCTGGCCGCGGCGCTGGCGGAGGGGGAGAGCCTGGTGGAGAACCCGGCGGCCAACGACGACGCCCTGGCCATGCAGGGATGCCTGCGCGCCCTGGGCGCCGCGATCGAGCCTGCCGGCGGGGGCCTGGCCGTGCGCGGCTTTGGCGCAAACCCCAAGCCAAGGGCGCATCTGAACGTGGGCAATGCCGGCGCGGTGCTCCGTTTCCTCCTCGGCACGGCTGCTCTGGCGCGCGAGGTCACGTTTCACACCCCCTTTCCCGGCTCACTCGGCCGGAGGCCCAACGGGGACCTGTTGCGGGCCCTCGGAGATCTTGGCGTGGAGACCGAGAGCAGCGATGGGCGCCTGCCCATCACGGTCCGCGGCAACCGGCCGCGGGGCGGCGGGATCAGGCTCAGCGGGAGCACGAGCTCGCAGTTTTTGAGTTCCCTCCTTTTCTTGGCCCCGCTTTTGCCCGAGGGTCTGGAGATCCGGGTGACGGACGGGCTGCGCTCCCGGGCCGCCGTCCTGACCACGCTCGAAGTGCTGGCGCGGGCCGGTGTCAGAGCGGAGGCGGACTGGGAGAACCTCGTCTTTCACGTGCCGGGCGGCCAGGCCTACCGGCCGGGGCGGTTCACCGTCAACGGCGACTACCCCGCGGCCCTGTCCATCCTCGCGCCCGCCGCGATCCTGGCGGGGGAGGTCACGGTCACCGGCCTTTTCCCGGACAGCCAGGGTGAACGCGCCGCCGTCGAAGCTTTGGCGGCCATGGGCGCCGGAGTCTTCCGGGGGGAGGATCGGGTGCGCCTGGTTGGAGGAGGCCCGCTGCGAGGCATCGACATGGACGGGGACGGGATCATAGACGCCGTGCTGAGCCTGGCCGCGGCGGCCTCTTTCGCCGGCGGCGCCTCGGTCTTCCACCGCGTGGGGCACCTGCGCCACAAGGAATCGGACCGGCTGGGCGATTTTGCCCTGGAGATGAACCGCGCCGGCCTGGCGGTGGAACCGCGGGGTGAGAGCCTCCATGTGTCCGGCAGGCCGGAGGGGATCGAGGGCGGCGTGACCGTCTCGGCCCACGAGGATCACCGGCTCGTCATGGCCCTGGCCGCCGTGGGCCTGCGGGCCAGGTGCGGCCTCACCATCGAGGGGGCCGAGCATGTCAGCAAGTCGTACCCAGGTTTCTTCGAGGCGCTCGCTTCACTCGGCGCCGCGGTCAGGTGCGAGGCATGAGCAGGGGCGCTGACGCCGGCCGCGGATCGGATGGCGGCGCGATCCGCCTCTTTGACCTGCATACTCACACACGGGCCTCCGACGGCCTCCTCGCTCCAGCGGAGCTTGTCGCGCAAGCCGGAACGTGCCTGGCCGGCCTGGCCGTGACCGACCACGACACGGTGGCGGGCCTGGCCGAGGCCCTGGCCGCCGGGGAGGAGGCGGGCGTGCCGGTCGTGCCCGGGGTGGAGCTGACCACGGACCACGGCCCTTACGAGGTGCACATCCTGGCCTATTTCGTGGATCACGGGCATGAAGGTTTGTTGGCGGCCCTGGGGCGGGTGATCGAGGGGCGCGTGGCGCGGGCCAAGGAGATCGTGGCGCGCCTGGCGCGGCGGGGCCTCCCGCTCCCCTGGGCCGAGGTCGAGCGCCAGGCCCCCGGGGTCTTCATCGGCAGACCGCACATCATGCGGGCCCTCATCGCCCGGGGCATGGTGCATCCGGCCCACGCCGATCGGTTCTTCCGGCAAAACCTGGCGGCCGGCGCGCCCGCTTTTGTCCCTCACATGGAAATGACCACCGGGGAGGCAATCGGGCTCGCTCTGGCGGCGGGCGGCGTGCCGGTCCTGGCCCATCCAGGCCGCACGGGCGCGGACCACCTGTTGCCGGAGCTGCTCGCCCAGGGGCTGCAGGGGATCGAGGCGCGCTACCCCAGCCACACGCCGGGCGAGACGGCCCGTTATGAACGGCTGGCCCGCGAACACGATCTGGTCGTCACCGGCGGTTCGGATTACCACGGCAACACGGACGGCCCCCGCCTGGGCCAGGCGGCGGCGCCGCCCGCCAACGTCGCCGCCCTGGCGGAACGGGCCGCGAGCCGCTTTGGGCGGGCTTTCCTTTCCGCCCTGCATGTTCCGGGCAAAAAGGGGGAATAATTTCTTCAAAGCATGGTCCCATGCGGGGGGCGGCATGTGTTTCTTGGGTGAGGAGTGCGGCGCCGCCGCGGATGCCTCTTTGAGCGAGCGGACGCGGCGTATCTGCGCCTGGTACACCAGGGGCATATTGACCGAGAACGAAGCCTTGCGGCTCTTGGGCCGGGCCTGCCTGGCCTGGACCGAATCGAGCAGGGCGCAGGACGCGCCGGAGCCGGCGGGCGCGGGAGTGAAAGCCCCCCTCGAGCCGGCCGGAGCCGGACTGGCGAAGGCCGGATCATGGGATGCTGTTTGACGGCGTCTGTTTTTTTTCGTATAATATTTCTGCGCGGGGGCGGATAGCTCAGTTGGTAGAGCACCTCCTTTACACGGAGGGGGTCGTCGGTTCGAGCCCGGCTCTGCCCACCAGCCGCTTTACGTGATCGCGGCTTGGCAGGCCGGTTGACAAGGGCATCTCTTTATGGTATCCTATCATCTGCGAAGGCAATGACGCCTTCACGCTGTGCGAGCGGAAATAGCTCAGCGGTAGAGCATCGCCTTGCCAAGGCGGGGGTCGCGGGTTCAAATCCCGTTTTCCGCTCCAAATATGCGACCAACGCCGGCTCAAACCTCGGGCCGGCGCTCATCTATCCGGGCGGCATAGCCAAGTGGTAAGGCAGAGGTCTGCAAAACCTTCACCCCCGGTTCGAATCCGGGTGCCGCCTCCAGAATCTCGAAAGCACGGGCCAATGGCGCCCGTGCTTTTCGCGTTCGGGTGATCCCGGGTGAAAAATGGCACAGCAGACGGTGCCCTAAAGGACACCGCTGCACCATGGGAAGGGCCTTCGCTCCGCTCAGGCCCTGGGAACGGATCCTGCATTCTTCTGCCCTTACAGTCCCTTGACGGTCACTGTCGTGCAAAAGATCCTACTCGAGGAGGCTGCAGCTCGTCCTCGACGCCGATCCGGCCGGCCGCTGGCGCTCCTTTGAAACGCATCTACGCCTCGACGGCCGGGAGGTGTTGGACCAGCCCCTGCCCGAGGAGGAGATGCGGTCGAGGATCCGCAATGCCCTGGCCGCCCGCGCTTGACACCGCCCCGGCCCCGTGCTAGGATCGAAACGAAAAGGCGCGAGAGTGGCGGAACCGGCAGACGCAAGGGACTTAAAATCCCTCGGTCGAAAGGCCATGCGGGTTCAAATCCCGCCTCTCGCACCACAGTATAGAAGATACTTATGTGTGGCATTTGATGTCAGTTCTGGTGTAGGTTGAATACTAACAGGGAGGCAACTAACAGTGGGAGATACTCCGAAGGTATTTAGCAACTATTTCCTAATTGGTTCAAGTGGAAACGAAACTCAGATTGTCTTTTTTCAGGACAGGCCTACTTTGGATCAACAAGGAAAACCTATAACTATCAAAGAAGAACGGGTTGTAGTGTCCATGACCTTTGAAGGAGCTAGAAAATTCCAGGAAGCCCTTGAAAAAAACATCAAGGAACATGAGGACAAGCGAGCGAAGGCGACCGAAGGTGAACGGAAATAATGGGTAGACAGGATCCGGTGTTTACCACATGCAACCCTAATAGAACCCCGACATATACTTTTCCGGAGGGTACTCCTGAGACTATTGGCTGGGAACATGTAAAACACCGCCGTCCCGAATTAGCCAACAAGCTCGATGCCATAAAGAAGACCGTTGAGGAGACAGACATAGCTTTTAAGGATAAGGTGCATTCTAACAGGGAACGGCTATACTGTTTGGGAGCTGATTCAACGCGACCGCATATGTATATGGTAGCGGTGGCAGAATATAAAAGTTTAGATGAGGGAATAATCCTTACGGCTTGGCCAACTGATGCGATAGCCAAGAACGAAGGAGAAATTACCTATGTCAAATCAAAAAAATAGCAATTTGAAATATGAATATAATAAAGATCTCGATGTGCTGTATATTACCTTAGAATCATCTAAAGACTCGTATGGACATGAAGACGATTATGGTGTAATATTGAATTATGACTACGCTACAAAACAATTAGTGGGTGTAGATATTTGGGATTTCAGATCCAAGATTGAAAAGAATGTTATTATACCTTTGCCTTTTTCTATTGACCTCAAGCAAATATATCAAGCCATTACTGTTTAGTTTATCAGATTCACCCATAAAAAGGAGCCTTTAAGGCTCTTTTTTTATGCAAAAAAGTCGAGATTGTCGACAAGGTCCGGAGTTATTAGCATTCTATCGTGTTCACTTATAGCTCCCTCCGCACCACGGGCCTGAACTCGTTAGCCCGGTGGACTACTCGGAAACCGGCCTCCAGGTACATCGCGAGCGGCCCGTTCCAGGCAAAGGCCGCCTCGACCCGGCGTCCGTCGCGGGTGGTGGTAACAGGGTAGGCCTCGGCCACGCGCGCGCCCAGGGCTTTCATCTCCGGGAGGGCCTGGGTTAGGAGGAACCTGGCCGCGCCCCGCCCGCGCCAACCCTTGGCGATGTAGAAACACGGCAGGGACCAGAGCCCCGGCGGCCGGTCGAGGCCCAGGTAGGCCTTGGTCCGGTCGAGGCGGGGGAAGTCATCGCGGGGGCCGAGAGCGCACCAGCCCACGGGCTCCTCGCTGACATAGGCCAGGAGGCCGTGCGCCTTGCCTTCCCCGGCCAGCCGCCGCATGGCCTCACGGCAGCCCTCGCCCCGGAGCTTTTTCCAGTCGGCGGCGGACAGGCGGTACCACATGCACCAGCAGCCGCCGCAATCCTTGGCCGGGCCAAAGAGGCGCTCGAAGTCCGGGAAGGTGGCGGAGGAGAGGGGTTTGTGAGTATATAAGCCGACATTCTCTTCAGATTTATCTCTGGATATGACCGCATCCATCCCATCTCAGGGCCACTTATGGTCCTTTTGTCTCATCGACCTCGATTGTCTCCAGCTCACGTTCGACATCCATCCGGTCTTAGTGCCCTTCAGGGTACTTCTGTTGGGTTAGCGGCGGACTTCAGCCCGCCGCCACTTCACCGCCGCCTCAACCAGACGGGGCTGCTCCATGCCATCTCGCCGTCTTTCTGCGTGATGCGAAGGTAATAGAAGGCTTCCTCCGCGCCCAGGCCGTCGTCGCGATAGGCGAATTTTTCCACCTCGTACGTGCCGGGCCAGCAGTAAA
>JBLNBS010000027.1:0-9718 GCA_050260175.1 Patescibacteria group bacterium
GGCGCTTGGTTTCAAAGTGACCGTCGAGCCAATTACGCCGGCTGCTTGATGCGACTGGTTGTGCCATTGTCAAGGATCACTGGGTTACCGGGTTATTTTCTAACCAGCGTTGTGAAAAACCGTTCTTGGACCGATAAACACGTAAAGCAGGGAACAATATCACATGATTTACATGATTAATGGGATTAATAAGATTTAAGACGAAGGTCATCAATAAAGATAATCTAATAGACAAATAATCTGTGTAAATCCTGAAAATCATGTTAATCATGTTAAACCGTTTCTAATCATGTAAAGCGATTATGCAGATTAGGCAACATACCGATTTCATGCGATTCTAGCGGTCAAAGCGTTCCTTTTCGCTGTAGAGACAGCCGCAGTATTGCTGGCGGTAGAGGCCCAGGCGCCTGGCTTCGGCCTGTCCGGCCCGAAAGCCGGGCCGCCAGTCGGCCTCGTGGAAGACGAGGCCGCGTTCGGCCGCGAGGCGGCGGCCGGTGGCCAGGAGCAGGCCGCGATCCTGGTAGGGGCTGACGAGGAGCGTCGTGCCAAAGCGGGTCATGCCAAGCTCCTGAGCCTTGTCCGCCGCTTTTTCGAGCCGCAGCTCGTAACAGTGGCGGCACCGCTCCGTTTCGCGGTGGCTGACGCGGCGAAAAAACGTCTCGGGTTCATATGCGGGCTCCAGGATGAGCGGGAGCCCGCGGAGGGCGGCGAGGGCCGCCAGGGCCTCGCGGCGGGCGTCATATTCCCGGTAGGGATGGATGTTGGGATTGGCATAAAAGAGCGTGGGCCGGAATCCGCCGGCCAAGAGGTCGCCCGTCACGGGGATACTGCACGGGCCGCAGCAGCAATGGAGCAGTATCTCCACGGCTAGAAATCGATCCCTCCTGAAACCATCACGGTTTCCTCGACCCAATCGTACCCCAGCCGCCAGTAAAAGCAGTGGAAGTAACGCGTGAGGCCCAACGCGGCCTCATCCCAGACCGCGGCGCCGGTTTCGTAGGTCAGCGCGAGATCGAATCCCCAGGCCTCGCTCAGGCGGCGCGCGGTTTCCAACTTGAGGCGGAGCAGGGGCCGCGCATCCGCGTCCGTCCATGCCCAGCCCGCATCCAGCCCCAGGACGAGCCGCCCCTCGGCGGACGTCTCGCTTTGCCAGGCCAGCCTGGCGCCTGCCTCGTTCCCGGTCGCGCCCGCGTCGCTCCGCTCCACGGCCCAGAAAGCGCCCAGCGTCAATCCGCCGGCCGCGAACGGCAACCGGGGCCCGAGTGCCGACAACGCCATGGTAGTCAGGCCCAGCTCCCAGTCACGCTCCAGGTCCAGCCGCGCCGTCAGGGGATCCAGCTCAAAAGCGCTTCCCAGGCCGGCGCTCAACCCGTCGGCCACGGAGTAGGCGGTCCACGGCGCGACGCTAAAGCCCGCCGTTGGCTGCCAGGCCAGGGCGGCGCGCACATAGAAAGGATCCGCCGATGCCACGCGGCCGGCCAGGGTGGCATCCAGGTTGTCAGCGAGCGGCCAGGTCATCGCCATCCCGAGTTGGAGCCCGTCCGCGCCGTAACCCAGGTCGAGCAACGGCCACTCCGCGAGCCGGTCGAGATCCAGGACCAGCCTGGGCAGGGGAAGGACGCGGAACCCCTTTACCACGAGCCAACCCCGCTCGACCGTGACCTTGCGGCCATGGATGGTTATCCGGGCGGCCTGCAGTTCGTAACAGGGTCTCTCCAGGTCGCAACGGGTCAAGCCGGCGCCCGTCAAAACCTCGCCGCCCCGCCCGTCGGTCTGCAGCGAGGCTCCGTGCAGGAAGAACTCGCCCATGCGCCCTTTCAGATTCTCGGCGGCCAGGGCGCGGCTCCGCAGGTCGATCTCCAGCCGGTCGGCGGTCAGCGCCGCGGTTTTGGAGACGAGGCGCACGTGTCCGTATGCCTGGACCTTGTTCCTGTCCGCCGTGAGCGCATCGGCCCGCAGGATGATGTCCAGGTAAGACAGGGTGACGTTACCCTCCGCCTGGATCTGGCCGTTCGCAGCAAATTGCAGTTTATCTGCCTCGATGGCGAGCGAGGCTTGGGCCAGGGCCGGAGCGGGCCACAAAAAGAAAAAAACCGGGATCAGTACGAGCCTGAGTCCGCACCTGGCCATCAGCTGCGCCCGCCTCCCGCGGCCAGCGTAAAACAGCGTGTCACCGTAGCCGTTTGCACGTAGAGCCGCGTCCCGGGGGGGAGGACGGTTTCCTTGCCCCGCACGAACAGGCCGGAGAGGATGCCCGCCGGCCCCAGGACGATCATGCCGGCCGCGGTGACGCGCACTGTCAGATACTGTGATTTGTTGGCCGCGGTCGACTCCTCACCGGCGGTCAGCTCCACCGGCGTGCCGTCGAGCGCGCCCACGGGTCCAAAGACCATCGTGATGCGGGCGTCTCGTCCCATGTTACCGGGCGGTTCGACGCCCTCGATCCGGCCTTTGCCCGTGCTGCCGGCCGGCAACACGACCAGCCCGTCCTGCACGACCGATTCGCAGACGGTATAGTGAAACGTGTCGCCGGCCTTGTTGGCGAGGGATGAGATCTCGTCGATCAGGCTGATGCGGACGAGGGTGCGTGGGGTCAGATCGATCTGGACGATCGGCGGCCTGCCGCCGGGCCAAAGACAGGCGGATAATTCCCCGGTCCTGGCATGGAGGGGGCCTTCCTTTGCTTCGCCGAAAACAATCCGTTCAAGTTCTTCGACCTGTAGCCGCAGGGGTTGTGCGACGACGCGGCCGCAGAGCGACCACGCCGCGGCATTCAACAAAAAGCGGAGCGAAGGCTCGTGCGGTTTGTTGGCGAGGAGATCCTCCCGCAGGGCGGCTACGCGTTCCGGTACCGTGCCTTCGCCCTCCCGGCCCCGGACGAGGATCTCCAGGGCGTAAAGGCGCGCTAGCAAGCCCCCGGCGGCAGCTTTGCCGAGACAGATCGTCTCGAGCTCGGCCAGGTCTTCCAGGGGAGGCAGTGCCGCGGCCCACGGAGCGGACGCACCGGCAAACGCCAGGATGGCGATGAGGCAGATGATTGGGGACCGCGCGCGTTTCACGTTCCCACCCCCCGGGTGTGTAACGTTGGAAGCGTCGTAAAGAACGATTTTTCAAATTGCTTTCAGAACCTATAGACGAACTCACCGATGAGCTGCAATTCTCCCGGGTCTGCGAGATCGGGAGCCTGCAAGCCCAGGAGCAAGAGGCCTATTTCTCCCAGGCTCAGACCCAGGGAGGTCGACTGCCACCTCGGCAGCGAACCGTAACCCATGGGATTGGCCAGGGCATACATGGCGATGAGGTACAGGTCTTCGCCGAGGAGCAGGCGCAATCCCGCGCTGGCCTGGGAATCGATCCCCGAAAGCGACAAGCCGTCCAGGCGGTACTCCAGAGTCAAGCTCCCAAACAGCGCCATGCGCTCGCCCAGTTCAACCTCGGTGTTGACGTCGAACAGGAGGCGGTTCATGGCCATCTGCGCCTGGTCGAGATCGAGAAACCACAGGGCGTCAAAGCCGAGCACGGACCCTTGGCCCAGCCTCAGGCCCAATCCGCCCTGAATGCCCGCGCTGGCATCGGTAACGGCGAAACCGCCTATGCGCAACGGTGTGCCCAGCATCTGCTGGAACGAACCCGAATCCAGGCCCAGAGTCCACTCCACCCCCAAAAGCTCGCCGGCAAGGCTGATCAGGCTGTTGGCGGGCGAACTGAACTCCGTCAGGGAGATGCTCAGCGATTCGGGCGGCACGGGGCTGTAAGCGGGTTTGGCCGTGCCCAGGTCGAGGTTGATGGTGAATGCCGCCGGGTCGGTGAAGCCGGGATCCGCCGTGATGGAACTAGGCGGCGGGACGGCGGGCGCATCCGGCCGGTTGCCCAGGGCCGCGAGCAGGCTGTCGAGGTCGATGAAGGAAGGACCCTCCGTCCAGTCCGACCATGGCTCCACATTGACACCGAGCGCGCGCAGCTCCGGGGTGAATTCCGCCACGAGCCTGCCCAGAGCCATCTCGACCAGGGTGGGGAGGATATCGCCGTGTTTCGGTTTGGCGTACGCGTCCCGATCCTCCCGATCGGCGAGGCGCAGGATGACGGAGCGGATATAATAGGCAAACTCGTGGCGCGTCAGTGGGTGCCCGACCGCGATCCACTCCGCCGGGTATTCGGGCAGCAAACCGGCCTGCCGCAGATCCTTCATGGCGTTGTATGCCCAATGATCCAGGGGCAGGGTAAGATCCGTCGCTCCGCCGACGATGACGGCGCACATGAAAAGGGAGATCGCCATCAGGGCGATCCGCCGCCCGATCATCCGCATCCCCCCGGTGCGAGCGGGCATTAACCGGAGTTGAGGTGCCGCCGCCATTCATTTCGCCGGGTATCGTGCCGGATCCTGCAGGAGGAACCGGCCGGGAACGGGATAAAACTGGTAAAGCCTCCTGGGCGTCCCGGGATTCTCGTCATGACGCGGGCCGCTCAGCCGCGCAGGCCATTGAGGTAGCGTTCGGCCAGGATGACGGCCACGAAATCGTCGTAAGGCTCCCTCGGATAGCGCAGCGTGGCCGGTAGCAACCTCTGCCAGCCGCGCGCCGTTTCGCGCACGCAACGCCGTCTTGCTTCCTCGCTGGAACGATCCTCCCCGATGAGCACGACGCGACCGTTCCAGGCCCGGCAGGCCGCCAGATCGCGCAGCAAGTCCTGATGGCCGGTGCGATCGCCCATGACGACCGGATCGATCGGATGAGTCTGAGCCAGCGCCTCAAACCGTGATGGAACCTCCGCCCGGAGCCAGATGCCCCGGGCGACGATCTCTCCGTCATCTTTAACGAGCGCCCAGCCGCATTTGTGCCTGCCGGGATCAACGGCCAGGAACATCCGCATTCCTCACAGCCCAGGGCGGATTGGCGTCGGCGCGCAGCTCGAATCCCAGGGCGCTCATTTCGCGGTTGTAAGCCAAGAGCAGCCTGCGGTAGCCGAGTGCCGCCCGGGCGGCCCAATCCCCGGCAGCCTGTGCGGGAGCGTCCGCATGGGCCGCCAGCCAGACTCGGGCCAGGGTTGCCGTCAGGTCATAACCGCTTGCCTTGGCGGCGACCGCCAGGCGCTTGTCAAATTGGAAAAGAAAATAAGCGATCTCGAACCGGCTCGGTTTGTTCTCCGGCTTGAAGACAGCCGGATCGAAACCGTCGACAGGGAGGATGGTGGCCAGCTCGATCAGGAAATCCCCCTGCGGCGCGGCCGGATCCGCGGCCAGGGCCTGGCCGGCGCAGACGGCCAGGATCAAAACGAGCGGCAATAATGTGCGTAGATGGCGTCGATGCATGCTGCGTTCACTCCCTTAAGTTTTTCCCGGACGTTTGCGCTCTTACCTCGCATCCACCACGGCTTTGAGCAGCAGGCTGTCACCGGCCAGCCGCAGGTCGCGGGCGGCCGTCAGTTTCACGCTCACCCGTCCAGAGGCCTGCGCGACCGATTTCAGGACTTCTTGCAGGTTGGTAAAACTCAATCTGGGTATGGGGAAATCGCCGTCCGCGGTCACCATCCCCTTGTCCCGCGCGATCCGCCGCGCCTCGGGCATCAGCTCGCCCATGATCCGGGCCAGGGTTACATCCTCGGACGCGTGCCCGTCCACCATCATGGCGGCCACGACGTCGCCGGCCTTAAAGAGCACGGTATCGCGCAGCACCTCGACGTAGACAAAGGCAGGCTTGCCGGCGATGGCGTTGGTGCCGGAAACGACCCGCACCACAGCGGGCCTGTCGAGGTTGAAGAGGATCTGATACGCGCCGGTCAGGCGCTTGATATCCACCCTCGTGCCGACCTCTTTGTTCTCGATGACCGCGCCGCGGTTTCTGGCGATGCGATCCGCGCGGTTCAGCATCTCCACGACCAGGCCCTCGATCTCGGCAAAGGACTTGCCGGGCTGCACCACCTCGGCCGCGAGCACCTCGCCGATGTGCATGATCAAGGGTTGGGTGGCAAAATCCACCACCCCGCTGACGAAGTACTGGCGCTGCGAGGAAAGGCTCTCGATCTGGTTTTCCAGGATGGCGATGGCGTTTTCCAGGTTGTCCTTGCGCTGCTGGATGAACTTGACCTCGTCGCGGGCCGCGGTCAGTTCCGTGGATACCTGGGTATACTGGGTCTTGATCCTGGTAAGATCCTGAGTGGTCGCCGAGAGATTGGCCTGGGCGATCGCCAAGGACTCCTCCGCGCGCTTGCGGGCTGAGGTCAAAAGGCTGATTCTGTCGTGGAGGGCGGCCAGGGTTTCATTGATCCCCGCCAGTTCCGTCTGGGCCTTGCGCCATTTGCCGGAGACATCGACCAGGTCCTGCCGCACCTGGGTGTACTCCTTCTTGAGTTCCAGATTCCTGGCCGTGGCCTGCTTTAGATCCCTGCGCAACTGCACGAGATGAAAGATGGCGATGCGGGCGTTCTCCGAGGCGGCGCTGAGGATGCCCAGCGTGGCGGCTGCGGTGAGGATGCCGGTCAGGATGGCGATAGCCATCGAGGTATACTTGGGCCTCAGGCCGAAGATCGTCAGCCGCTTGCGGCCGACGCGCATGCCGACCCTGTCCCCCACGAAGGCGATCAAGCCGCCGACCGCCGCCACGGCCACCACCAGGAAGAGTCCGAACAAGGCCTTCACCTCCTTTGCAGGCTCTAGCGCAGGCGCCAGAAGAAGAAGCCGATCCCCGCCCCGCAGAGAATCAGGTTCGCCGACCAGGCCGCCAGGACGGGGGGCAGAACGCCGCTGCTGCCCAGGACCTGCCCGAAAGAGAGCAGGAAGTAATAGAAAAGGAGCACGGCCATGGCCAGGCCGAAGCTCACGGCGGAGCCGGAACGATGGGGCTGGACGCCGAGCGGCGTCCCCGCCACGGCCAGGGCCAGGCAGGCAAATGGCAGGGCCAGGCGGGTGTAGAGCTCCACGAGGAACCGGCGTACATCCTTGCCGTCGCGCTGTCTCTTGGCGATGAACTCCTTGAACTCGAACCAGTTCATGTTCAACGGATCCGTGGCCGAGAGGGCGATCTCCCTGGGCTTGGGCAAAAGCGGCTGGTAATCGACGCGCCCTTCCCTCACCGTGAGTCGCGAGGTGCCGCCGCCCTCGTCCAGGCGGGTGATCCAGCCGCGGCGAAACTGCCAGGCCCTGCCGTCCCAGGCCATCTCGTCCGCCTGTATGACCGACCGCGGCCGGCCGGCCTTGAACTCCACGATGGCAACGTCCCGCGCATACAGATCCTTGAGATCGAAGACGCCCACGTGGATCAGGCGTTTGAGCGCGCCATCGGCATCGTAGGCCGGTTCCAGAACGAGCCGCCGTAGGATGGTCTTGGTGCCCTGGCCGCTGGCCTGGGCCAGCTCCCGGGAGAAGGAGCGGTGCGAAACCGGCACCACGTTCTGGGTCAAAAAGAGATTGACCAGGCTGGCGATAAAGCCGAAGAGCACGAAAGGCGCCATGAGCCTGAGGCCCGAAAGGCCGCCGGCGCGCATGGCCACGACCTCGCTGTGCGAGGACAGCCTGCCCAGGGCAAAAAGCGTGCCGAGGAGGATGCCCATGGGGAAGGCCAGGGCCAGGTTCTCCGGGATGGCGAAGACGGTCAGGCGCAGGACGGTCCCCCCGCTGAGCAACGGGTTTTGCGAGAGCCTGACCAGGGTAAAGCCGACGATAATCGCGGTGAACGCCGTCACCCCGAAGAAGAACGGGCCGATGATCTCGAGCGCCAGGTAGCGAGTGAAAATCCGCACTGCCGCACCTCAGATCGGGAATGCCTCACATCTGGAAACGATCGCCGAGGTAAATACGCCGTGCCTCCTCGTCGGAGGCGATCGACCGCGCGGGGCCGCTCGTCAGGATGCGGCCGCTGTGCATGATGTATGCCCGGTCCGTGATGGCCAGGGTCTCCCGCACGCTGTGGTCGGTGATGAGCACGCCCAGATTCTTGCGCTTGAGGCTGGCCACGATGTCCTGGATGTCCGCGACCGCGATCGGATCCACCCCCGTGAACGGCTCGTCCAGGAGGATGAACCGCGGCTCCAGGGCCAGGGCCCGCGCGATCTCGACCCGGCGCCGCTCGCCGCCCGAAAGCATGTAGCCCTTGCGCTTCCTGAGCTCCGCGAGGCGGAGTTCGCCGAGGAGCGTCTCACACCGCTCCCTGCGCGCGGCGGCTCTGGTCTCGCGAAGCTCCAGGATGGCCAGGATGTTCTCCTCCACGGTGAGCTTGCGAAAGACCGAGGGCTCCTGGGCGAGGTACCCCAGGCCGAGGCGCGCCCGCATGTGCATGGGCAGATCGGTGATGTCCCGATCGCCCAGGACGATCCGGCCCTCGGTGCATCTTTCCAGCCCCACGATCATATAGAACGTGGTCGTCTTGCCTGCGCCGTTGGGGCCCAAAAGCCCCACCACCTCGCCCTGCTCGACCTGGAGCGAGACACCGTTGACCACGCGCCGCCGGCGGAACTCCTTGACCAAGCCGAAGGCCTGGATCTTCACCTCGCGTCATCCCTCATTCTTCTTCTATATAGATCGTGGCCTTGGCCGGCCCGGTGACGTTCGCGCCGCCGTTTGCCAGGTCGCAGACGATCTCCGCGCCGGACAGGGTATCCCGCCCGTGGACGATGCTCGCCCCGCCCAGGAGATGGACCCGGTTCTCGGCCGCCGTGAACCGTATCTCCTCGCTATTGCCGGTGAAACCCGCGCCCGAGAATCGCGCGCCGCCTGCGGCGATCGCCAGCCCCTCCGCGGGCTGCCACGTCAGGCGCTCGGCGGAGAGGGAGAGATCCTTGCCGGTCAGGACGGGCTGCCCGGTCAAGGTAAAGCCGCCGGTATCCCCGGTGTAGGCCAGTTCCTTGGCGGTCAGGCGGTAATCGCCCTCCGCCGCCTCGATCCCGCCCACGGCCGTGCCGGTGCGGGCGGCCAGGTTGTAGGCCAGGCTGGCGGAGGTCACGGTCCGCGCTCCCGCGCGCCAGACGACCTCGAGCTCGGCCTCTATTACGGAGCGCGCCGCGTCGTAGTTGATGCGGCCCGCGCTTACCGATCCGCCTTCATACTCGGCCCGGGCCGGTTGGCCGCTGACCTGGTAGGAACCGGCGGCCAGGTCGATCTGGGCCTCATCCGCCCGGAGGATCATCCCCTGTTCCTTGACCTCCACGTGCCCCTCGGCGTGCGCCGCCCGGATCAGCATGGCGAACGAGACCGAGTCGGCCGTGAACTCCCGTACCCCCGGGGCCTTGCGCTCCCGCCAGCGCACGTCGCCCTGCGCCTGCCCGGTCTGCTTGCGCTGGTTGTAACGGAGCGAACGGGCGGCCACCTCGTAGGCGCCCAGGATGACCGTCAGGGGTCGGCTGGACGTGCCCAGGGCGGTGATGGTGCCGTCCTTTTCGTACCGCAGGCCGCCCGGAGCATCCAGCTCAAGGCCTGCCGCCCACGCGGTACGCGACGCCAAAAGGGCGATCGCCAAACCCAAACCGGCGATGAGCAAGAGTTTTACTTTCATGCCAAGCGGCCTCCATCACCGGTAGGCAAAACGCTGTCGCAGGCTCTCGCGTTTTGCCTGGTTACAAGGTACTCATGGATTCAAGGAGTGAATCCATGATTTTCAGCAACCTGGCAGGCAAAACGCTGTCGCAAGCTCTCGCGTTTTGCCTGGTTACAAGGTACTCATGGATTCAAGGAGTAATCACCCGGACGCGGCCCGTGGCCCGCATGGTCCCAAAATCCCCGCTGGCCCAG
>JBLNBS010000028.1:0-5326 GCA_050260175.1 Patescibacteria group bacterium
ATTATGCGGTTCTTTTAAAGGGGCGGAGAGTGGATGCGGGTTGACCTCGTCCGTGTCATAGCGGCATTCGCCGGGGCGCTCATCGCGGCTTTGATCGTGGGGCGCCCCTATCTCTACGCCCTGCGCCGGCTGGGCCTGGGGCAGCGCATCCGCGAGGAGGGCCCCAAATCGCACCAGCAAAAGGCTGGTACGCCGACCATGGGGGGGGTCATCATCCTGACCGCCCTCTGCGTGGTCATGCTGGCCCTGGGCGCGGTGCGGGGACCCTTGGCCTGGGCCTTCTTCTTGACGCTCGGCTTCGGCCTCCTGGGCCTGGCCGACGATCTCCTGGGCATACTGAGAGGGCGCAATCTCGGCCTCAAGGCCAGGCAAAAACTGCTTGGCCAGGCCGTGCTCGCGGCTTTGCTCGTGCTCTACGCCCTGCACGCCGGGTTGGGACGGAATCTGTACGTACCCTTTGCCGCCGCGGGCGTCAACCTCGGCCCCGTCCTGCTCACCATCCTGACCATGCTGGCGGTGGTCTCGGCCGCCAACGGTGTCAACCTGGCGGACGGGCTTGACGGTCTGGCCGCGGGCGCCGTGGCCATGACATTGCTTGCCCAGACAGCCCTGGCCCTGCTCTCCCGCCAGGGAGAAGTGGCCGTTTTCCCGGCCGCGGCCGCCGGAGCATGCCTGGGCTTTCTCTGGTTCAACGCCCATCCCGCCTCGGTCTTTATGGGCGACACGGGATCTCTCGCCCTGGGCGCGGCTTTGAGCGCCTCCGCCGTCCTCTCCCGCACCACCCTGCTTTTGCCCGTTACGGCCGGGCTCTTCGTTTTGGAGACACTCTCCGTGATCCTGCAGGTCATTTCGTTTCAGGTCTTCGGGCGGCGCATCTTTCGCATGAGCCCCCTGCACCACCATTTCGAGCTGGGCGGCTGGCAGGAGGAAAAAATCGTCGTCCGCTTCTGGCTCGTTTCGCTCCTTTTTGGCGCGGCCGGCATCCTAGCCGCCCTGCCGCGGGTCTTGGGTTAGGAGTCTCCGGGAGGTGATGGGTATGGCCACCCTGCGCCGCAAGACACCCGATCTCGTCCTGCTCCTGGCCGTATTAACCCTGCTCGGCCTGGGCCTCGTCATGGTGGCCAGCGCCAGCACGATCACCGGCTTGGCCAAGGCCAAGGACGCCTTTTACTATATCAAGCACCAGCTCATCTTCGCGGGGCTTGGGCTCTTGGGCATGTTCATCATGATGAACTTCGACTATCATCATCTCCGGCGCTTTACGCGCGTCTTGGCGATCCTGGCGCCCGTCATGCTCGTGCTCGTCCTCATCTTTGGGCAAAAGATCGGCGGTGCCAGGCGCTGGATCGATTTGGGGTTTTTCAACGTCCAGAGCTCGGAATTTGCCAAGCTTGCCCTGGTGCTGATCCTCGCGCATTTCCTGGCCGAGCTCGGCGAAGGGGTGCGCCGTTTCGGCCTGGGCGTCTTCCTGCCGCTCTGCTACGCGGCCCTGATCGCGGGACTGGTCATGCTGGAACCGGATTTCGGCACGGTGCTGGTCGTCTCGGGCACGTTTTTTTGCATGGTCTTTGCCGCCGGCGCCAGCCTGTGGCATCTCGGCGTGCTTGCCGGCGCGGCCCTGGCGGGCCTGATCGCCCTGGCCGTCAGCGCGCCTTACCGGCTCAAGCGGCTGATCGCCTTCAAGAACCCTTTTCACGATCCCCAGGGAACGGGTTACCAGATCATCCAGTCGCTCTACGCCCTGGGTTCGGGCGGGCCGTTCGGCGTGGGCATCGGGCGCAGCCGGCAAAAGTTCAGCTACCTGCCTGAGCCGCATACGGACTACATCTTTTCCATCCTGGGCGAGGAGATGGGCCTCGTCGGAACCATGCTCGTGCTTTGCCTCTTTGCGCTCATCATCTGGCGCGGGCTGCGGACCGCCTTGGCGGCCGTCGATCTTTACGGCACCCTGCTGGCGGTGGGGATTACCTCGCTCCTCGGCGTGCAGGTCATCCTGAATATCGGCGTGGTCACCTCCACATTGCCCGTGACCGGCATCACTCTGCCACTTTTGAGTTATGGCGGATCCTCGCTCATGGTTACACTGGTGGGGCTGGGGATTCTCCTCAATATCTCGGGGCAAGCCAAATAGGAGTTTTTGGAGGAGAGCATTTGCGCTTTCTCATCGCGGGCGGGGGAACCGGCGGGCATGTCTATCCCGGCGTCACCATTGGCCAGACTATAAAGGACAAGCTGCCCGGGGCGGATGTGGTCTTCGTGGGGACGCGCGGCGGGCTGGAGGCCGACGTGGTGCCCAAGGAGGGTTTTCCCCTTGAGACAATCCCCCTGATCGGCTTGCCGCGCAGGCTTTCATTCCGGTTGTTCAAGGCCCTGGGTCTGGCGGCCGCGGGAGTCCTCGAGGCGCGCCGCATCATCGGGCGCTTCAAGCCCGATGTGGTCATCGGCACGGGGGGGTACGTCTGCGGCCCGGTCATCCTAGCCGCCTGGAGCCTGGGCGTTCCCGCCGCCATTCAGGAACAGAACGCCATCCCGGGCTTGACGAACAGAATCCTGGGCCGTCTGGTCGGGAGGATCTTCCTGGGTTACGGCGATGCCGGCCGGTATTTCAACCGGCGCAAGATCATGGTGACCGGGAATCCCATCAGGGCGTCAGTCCTTGACGCCGTCCGCGCTGAGGGCGCGGCCCGCCTGGGGCTGGAGCCGGGATTGACCACCATCCTGGTCATGGGCGCCAGCCAGGGAGCCCACAGCATCAACCAGGCATTATTGGCGTGCCTGCCGAGTCTCTTGCGCCAACCGCGGCTGCAGGTGCTGCACGTGACGGGCAAGCGGCATTACGAGGCCGTGATCGAGGCCATGAAACGCCTCCATCTCGCGCCGGGCATGGCGGCGCGCGCCCACACCGAACCCTATCTCTACCGGATCGCCGACGCCTATGCCGCGGCGGATCTGGTTGTGGCCAGGTCCGGCGCGATTTCGCTCGCGGAGATGACGGCCCGCGGTTTGCCCATGATCCTCGTGCCGTTCCCGTACGCCACGGCCGATCATCAGACCTACAACGCGCGCGCCCTGGCCCGGCGCGGCGCGGCGCGGATCATACCCGACCGCGAGTTGACCGGCGAGCGCCTGCTGGCCGAGGTTCTGCCGCTCCTCCGCGACCCGGCCGTCCTGGCGGAAATGAGGCGGGCAAGCCTGGCGGCCTCGCGGCCCGATGCGGCGCGGGATATAGTCGTGGAGCTGATCGCCATGGCCGGCGGGCGGCCTTGAGGGACGGCCGCGTGCCCAACGGCGGTTGCCGGCGCGGTGGCATTGGCCCAGATGCATGCATATGATGGCTGGCGTGTGCCTTCATGGGGTGTTTGACGCCTTGCACGCCGCCCGGGGGCGCCCGATCCTTGACGCGATGCATTTTGGAGGTGTGATCGGTTGGAAAGGCTGATCATCCAAGGCGGCCGGCGCTTGGCGGGCGTCATCCGCAGCAGCGGCGCCAAGAACGCGGTCCTGAAGCTGATGGCAGCCTCGATCCTCGCCAACCGGCCGTGCCTGATCCGCAACGTGCCGCGGAAGATCACGGACGTCGAGGTCATGGTGGGCGTGCTGGAGAATCTGGGCGTCAAGGTCTCATGGGAGGATGCCACGAGCCTCTGCCTCGATCCACGCGGCGAATTGGGCTTTCACGCCCCGGACCATCTCGTGCGGGAGATGCGGGCCTCCATCCAGGTCATCGGCCCGCTGCTTGGCCGCGTGGGCAGGGCCCGCATCTACCAGCCCGGCGGCTGCGTGATCGGCCAGCGGCCTATCGATCTGCACATCAAGGGCTTTACCGCGCTCGGCGCCGAGGTCACGGAGGAACACGGGTATATCGACGTGAAGGCGGGCCGGCTGCGCGGCTGCGAGATCCACCTAGATTTTCCCAGCGTCGGGGCGACGGAGAATATCATGTCCGCCGCCATCATGGCCGAGGGCACCACGGTCATCCGCAATGCCGCCAAGGAGCCGGAGATCATCGAGGAACAGAACTTTTTCAACCGCCTGGGCGCCAGGATCAGGGGGGCCGGCACCGACTGTATCAGGATCGACGGCGTGGAAAAGCTCAACGAACGGGAGATCGATTACGCCGTGATCCCCGACCGCATCGAGGTCGGCACCTTTATGCTGGCAGCCGCGATCACGGCCGGCGACGTGACCATCACGGACGTCATCCCCGAGCACGTGGAGGCCGTCTCCGCCAAGCTCCGCGAGACCGGCGCCGAGGTGACGGCCGGCGAAGATTCCATCCGGGTGGTGGGCGCGCGGCGCCCGCGGCCCACCGACGTGACGGTCCTGCCTTACCCCGGTTTTCCCACCGACCTGCAATCGCCCATGACCGCCCTCCTCACCCTGGCCGAAGGGACCAGCATCCTCACGGACCATGTCTTCGAAGCCCGTTTCCGCTACGTCGACGAGCTCCTGCGCATGGGAGCCAACGTGCGCGTGGAGGGGAGGAGCGCCATCGTCAAGGGAATCCCTCGCCTTTCGGGCGCCGAGGTCCAGGCGCCGGATCTGCGCGCCGGCGCGGCCCTGATCCTGGCGGGTCTTGCCGCCGAGGGCCAGACGACGCTCCAGGGCATCAAGCACGTTGACCGGGGTTACGAGCGCATGGAGGAAAAGATCAGGGAACTCGGGGCGGAAATCGTGCGCGTGCTTGACTGATCGCTGGCCATACTGGTATAATCGGTTGGTGAGTGTCCAAAGTCCGCTCGGGCCGGGCGCCTGAATCCCCGCATCATGAGCGGGAGCCCGCGGCACGGCGCGACTCCTATCGAGGAGGTGCTTTGGTCTGTACGCGATCGTGAGATGCGGCGGCAAGCAGTACCGGGTCGAGCCCGGATGCGAGGTCAACCTGGAGCGCCTGCCCGCGGAGGCGGGCAAGGATGTGGAACTGAACGAGGTGCTCCTGATCGGCGGGGAAGGCAAGATCGTGGCTGGACAACCATTGGTGGCCGGGGCCAAGGTAAGGGCCAGGGTCATCGCCCAGGGCAAGGCCCGCAGGATTCTCGTCTTCCATTACAAGGCCAAGAAGAACGTCCGCAAGCGGCGGGGCCACCGCCAGCCCTACACCAGGGTGCGGATCGAGGCCATCGAAACTGCGTAGCGCCGGCCTCAGCCGGCTACTGCTAGGGGGGATAGTTATGGCGCACAAGAAAGGCGTGGGCAGCACCAGGAACGGGCGCGACAGCGCCAGCAAGAGGCTCGGGGTCAAGCATTACGCGGGAGAGCGGGTCACGGCCGGCTCCATCCTCGTCCGCCAGCGCGGCACCAAGGTGCATCCCGGCGTCAACGTCGG
>JBLNBS010000029.1:0-10922 GCA_050260175.1 Patescibacteria group bacterium
AGGCGAAGCTTCGGTAGGTGATCGGTGGTCTAATAATGGTTATAGCTCCGTATCTCATCCATCGTCTTTCGCTCTTTGGGCCTCGCCTCGTCCGCCGCGGGATAACCCAGCGCGATCAGGAGTTCCACCCTTTTTCGCGCGGGGATGCCCAGGGCCTTTTTGACCGCCTTTTCGTCGAACCAGCCGATGATGCATGTGCCCAGGCCATCCTCCGCGGCCTGGAGGCAGAAATGTTCCACTGCCATGCCGATGTCGTAGGCCGCGTAGCGCACCCCGCGCAGGAGGCCCCCCAGCGCGACGACCGCGCCAGCGGGCTCACCGACCACCACCGCCACGGCCGGCGCCGAGGAGACAAAGGCGTTGAATCCCGCGGCCGGGCCCCGCGCCGCCGCCGCCACCAGCGCCAGGATTTCAGGCCGGTCGGCGACGACGAACCGCCAGGGCTGGCTGTTGCTGGCCGAGGGAGCCAGCCGCGCCGCCTCCAGGCAGCGCTCGATCTTCTCGCGTGGCACGGGTTCGTGACGGTAAGCACGCACGCTCCGCCTGGTCCTTGCCAGATCGAGAAAATCCATGCTTCATGCCCCCTTGCCGGTATGTGACTGGGTGATGGCGTGACTGGGTGACAGGGTGACGAGGTGAATGGGTGATCGGGTGAACGGGTGATGCCTTGTCCCGGCGTTCACGAGGTAGGATTCCCCGAGGTGCCGAATCTTTCCTTGGCATGATACTACGTTTAGATCAGAACAGGGGATGATATAGTGAAGCGCCGCATTGCCGTTCTCGTCGGGATTCTGGTCTTGGCTTATGTGGGCGCAAAGCTGAGCCCCTATTACCAGGCTGATTACGAGCCGCGTGGCGCTTCGCTGGACAGCAGAGGCCGGCTGCAGGTCGGTGTCGCAGTCTGGATAAAGCGGCATGAGCCGCAAGCTCTAGTATTGATCTACGATACCACGGGCATGAGGTTAACCCAAAAACCCCTTGGCCGGTTAGCAGGCGACGGCTTTTTTTACACACCGCCAGGCGGCAAAGCAATCAGGATCACGCGGGAATCGATCCACCGCTATGAATTGCCGCGGATCACAGGTTTGGGCATAAAAGGCGAACCGACCGACATGGCGACCGATCGGGCCGGTAACCTCTACGTGGCTGGTGAACTACACGAAGGTCCCGGACGCTTCATCTACGGCAGGGGCGGCAACCTCTTCCTCGCAAAAATCGCGCCTGGCGGTAAAAAGTTGTGGTGCCAGCCACTCGGTACGCGCTGGCATGAACGCGACGCCGTCGTCGCCGTCGATGACAGAGGTAACGCCTATGTCGCCGGTTATTCGATGGTTCTCGGCCTAAAAAGCATCCTCCTGGCCAAATGCGATCCTGACGGCCGCCTCATCTGGCTCAGGCAGCCGTGTCGCGTGCCCGTGCAACTATGGTTGGAACCCCTTGTCTGGGTCTGTCTGATTGCCATAACGCTCTTGGGTTGGCGGCGCTGGTTCAGGGAGATGCCGCAGTTGAATTAGGGCGACGAGGTAAAGAATTTACGGCGATCCCCATTTCAGCCAATTCCAGGCAGTGAGATTGCCGGAGGCAGGAAATCCTCTTTTATGCGCCGAAACATTCCTCCATTTGCGAAATGATCGCCGTAAGGGGGAGTGGATGCCTTGACGAGGACCATCGTTAGCAGAAAGGACATGACCGCCCGGAGCCGGGCGCGAGGCGCCGAGAGCGCCACGGCTGTAGCCGAGGCGCGGCCGGACGACTACAAGCAGAGGCTCATCAAGTACATTCCCGCCGAGGTGATCGCCCTCCATCTGACCCTCGACGCGCTCCTGCGCGCGTCCGGGGAGGGACAGGGCGCCCTGCCCTGGGCCGTTTTCGCCTTTTGCTTTGCGGCGACCCCGCTCTACTTGTGGCGGGTGGCCGGCGTCGGCAAGGCGTCCCAGCTCTTGATCTCCACCGTCGCCTTTGCCGTCTGGATCTTTGCCGTGGGAGGGCCGTTCGCCGCCCTGGCCTGGTACAAGCCCATCTACGGCGGCATCCTGCTCCCGGCTTACACTTTCCTCATACCAATCTTTACGCCTGGTGGGGGCGCGGCGCTGGATCATGGGGCGGGGGCAACCGCGTAAAATCAGCCCGGCTCACCACACGTTCCTGTGCACGCGCGCGGGATCGTACCTCCCGGACGGCGGTTTTTGCTCGGCCGGATGCCCCACGGCCACCAGGGCAAAGGGCACGATCTCCCGCGGCAGTCCGAGCAGGCCGCGCAGTTTGCCGATCGGCCCCTCCCCGGGGTAGACCCCGAGCCAGACCGCGCCCAGCCCCAGGGCGTGGGCGGCCAAGAGGATGTTCTCCACCGCCGCGGAGCAGTCCTGGGTCCAGAAATGGCCGTTGAGATCCGCCCGGCGCCCGTCCCCGCAGACCAGGACGGCTAAAGGGGCTTCGCTGAGCATGGCGGCGTGGCCGTGCATCTCCCGCATCTCGTCGAGCAGCCGCCGATCGTCGACGACCACGAACTCCCAGGGCTGCGTGTTGCCCGCGGAGGGGGCGGCCATGGCCGCCCGGAGGAGAGTCTCCACCGCCGCGCCGGAGACCGGCTCCGAGGTGTACTTGCGAATGCTCCGCCTGGTCAGGATGGTCTCGAGCCCGTTCATGCCGGCTTCATCCTCTTCATGGTATTTGTCCCGCGGATAATGAGTTGGCTGGAAAAAGCCAAATTCCTCCATATCCATACCACTGCGTAAGAAAAGAGGAGGCCCGCCGTACCGGCCTTCGGGCTGATACCCCCGGCGCGGCTCGGACCCCCTCCCCCTTACTACCCCCCGTGGCTTCCTTTGCGCCACCTCTACACCTGCGGCTGCAGTAGCCTCCCCAGGGCCGCGGCCGCGATCTCGGTCTGGGCCAGTTCTTTCAAGCGACCCAAGTCCCGGCTGAGGATGGACTCGGCCAGGTCCGTGGAGACGCCGAGGCGTGAGGAGAGGGCCATGATCAGCTTGTCCCGGCTGAGCAGGTCCAGCGTCACCCAGTCCTGGTCGAGCAGGCTCTGCACCTCGCCCGGACCCAGGCCCATCTCGACCAGGCGGTCAAAGAGCACGCTTTCCAGCCCTTGACGGGCCATGGTCCAGTCGCCGCTCGCGATGGCGGTCACGGTCTCGGGGGTCAGGATCCCCTTGGTCCAGCCGTTCAGCCTGGCGGCCAGATCGCCGGCGTTCACCCGGCCTCCGGCCTTGAGCAACCTGGCCGATCCATCAGGCGTGTTCAGGGCCAGGAGTTCGTCGTTGACAAGGATCTTGTCCAGCGAGACCTCGCTGTTGTTCCTGAGCACGAGGGCGTCCGGATCAGCCTTGACGGTCACGGGATCCCCGCCGTCGGCGGGCATGACGGTAAAAGTACCGATCTCCGGATTGGCCTCCATGACCGTGCCCGTCGTGCGCTCGAGCTTGAGGATCCGGTCGATCATCCAGGCCGCCTCGGCCCTGGTCGCTGCCGCGGAGGGCAGGAAGGAGGCCCCGTACGACGGGGGCAGGTAGTCAAGCCGTCTGGCCGCTTCCACATAGCGGAACGCCCAGTGGGACTTGGGCACGTCCGGGTAGACCGGGGTCCAATTCTGGCCGTAGACCTGCTCCTTGTCGCCGATCTTGAGGAGCCGGCCCAGCGCGGCCACCATTTCGGCCCTGGTCACGGGTTTGTCGGGGCGAAAAGTACCGTCGGCATAACCCTCGATCGCTCCGCTCCCGGCCAGGGCCGCCGCGTCCGATTTTGCCCAATGGCCCGCAAGATCCTTAAAGGGATTCGCGCCCGCCGCGGGCAGGCCAAAGGCCTTGACGGCCATGCGGGCGAACTCGGCCCGGCTGACGAGGCGGTCGGGTTTGAAGGTGCGATCGGGGTATCCCGTCAGAACCCCCCGCTTCATGAGATCATTGACCGCAGGTTCCGACCAGTGCCGCGCCGCATCCGCGGGTACGGCCCGGGCGGTGCCCGCGGCGGTCAAAAGCAGGATGCCGGCGGCGAAGACAATGGTATACGCGCGCTTGATCCGGTGATGCATCTACGGTGCCTCCTTCGAGCCTGTATGCCCAGGACATCGAATACATTTTGTTTACGTAAAACGAACGCCACGATACTTCTGCCCCAGGCCAGGAAAACCTTTATGTAAATGATGGCCGTGCTGCCAAAGCACCCAAGCTCCTGTCCTGGTCAGCTTTCGGACCATCCTTTTCTGCCGCCCGCCCGTGTGCGACGACGAATGGATCGATATACTGTAGCGAAGGCAGTGGAGATGCCTTGGAAAGGGGGGTGAAAATGAATACTGCTGTTCGTTCCGCATGCTTTCCACCGGCAAAATGCGAACTCTTCAAACTGCTTCGCGTCATTGGCGAGGAAGACGTTCAGACCATCATCCCCGTAGAGGTCACAGTACCGAACTGCCCGGACAACCTGGTCAAGATCGAGGTCAAAACGGCCAACGAGACGTTCCACGTCTTCACAAACAAGGTGGTTAAACAAGGGGTCCTGGTCATCACGGCCTTGATCACGACGGACAGGGACAAGGACGGGTGCAGGTGCGCCTGCGAGACTTTCAAGACCACCGTACCGTTCATGGCGGTCGTGGAGATCCCGGGTGTTTGCCCGAATAAGGAAGTGGATATCCAGTTCAAGGATGTTCTGCTCGAGCACGATCTGGAAATTGTCGATGGCGTCCTGACGGGCAAGGTGCACCTAATCGAGCGGATCAAGGTCAGCGAGTTCGTGCAGAGGTTCCTGCAGACTTGTGCCGACCACGTTGTCAAACGGTTGACCGGCCTGACTCCGGTGACCCAGGTCATCACATCATTCGGCGCACATATCCTGAGAAACTGAGAGTCACGTGCGGCCAACCCCGTTTTTTGGATATGGCGTGCAAACTCCGGCACGATTGCCGCAAGGCGAATGCTAGACTTGGCGATCCCCGGCATAACACGCATACTGATTACCAGTTCGATGACGCGGGTCTCTTACGCAGACCCGCGTCATTGTCATACGGCGCCTTGGCCACCGCTCACTTGCCCGCCATGACGAACAGGGGCGGAGTCGCGCAGCCGCTTTTGGAACCTTTCCAGCAGAGTCCGCGTCTAAGGCGGTGTCACCCGCCATCTCCCGGCCTTGACTTGCCGTGGGAACTCCGCTAAGATTGCAAATGCAGATACCAGTCGCGAGCGCGTCGGGTATGATGCAAAGACTTCCGGCGGAGGATCCATGGACGAGCAGGCGTTGATCCGGTCCTGTAGAGAGGGGGACAAGGCCGCCTTCGAGGAGCTTCTCGGCTGTTACGAGGGGCTCGTCTTCAACCTTGTCCATCGCTACCTCGGCAATTCACCCGAGGCCGCGGACATCGCGCAGGAGGCGATGCTCAGGCTCTACCGCCGGCTGGGGGAATTCCAAGGCCGCTCCGCTTTTAAAACCTGGGTCTACCGCGTCGTGACCAATGTCTGCCTCGATCATCTCCGGCGGGGCGGGCAGCCCCAAGTTTCATTGGACGAGCTCGCGGAACGCGGCGTTATGCCGGAATCGCGGGCCGCGGCGGCGGATCCGGAGGAGGCCCTGGAGGAATCGGAACTCAGGGCTCACCTGCGGTCCCTCATGGCGGGACTGGGGCCGGATCATCGCATGGTGCTGGTCCTGCGCGATATGGAGGGACTGGCGTACGAAGAGATCGCCGCGATCGTGGGCTGTTCGCTGGGCACGGTCAAATCCCGCCTGGCGCGGGCGCGCGAGGCGTTGAGGCGGCTTTTTTTGGCCAGCCCGGCGAGCACGGGCTGGGTGGAGAGGAGGTTGCGGGCATGAGATGCGCCAAGGTCAGGAGGCTTCTCTCCGCGTACATGGACGAGCGCGTGAGTGGCGGCGCCCGGCTGGCCATCGGCCTGCATCTCTCCGGGTGCCGGGACTGCGGCCGGCATTATGCCGAGCTGCGACGCCAGCGCCTGGCTCTGCTCGGCAGCCCCAGGCTTGGCGTGCCGCCGGAATTCAGCGCCGCCTGGCGATCGCGTCTGCATTCCCAGGATTCGTCGGCCTGTACGGGAGGAATCCGCCTCGCCGGGCTCTCCGTGGCCCTGCCGGCAGCCGCCTGCCTCATGGCCGCGGTTCTGGGCGCGGTCTTCCTGGTCCCGCGCATGCTGCACAAAGGCGTCCTCGCGCCGCGCGGGCCGGCTGCTTTTTCCCGCGGGCGCGCGCCCGGCTCCGGCGCCCTGGCGGAGGAACCCAACACCGCGGGGCGGTATGGGCGGAGCAGCAAGCTGACGCTCTCTCCGCGCGCCGGCGTGCCAACCACCGCGGCCGGGACGCCGCCCCGGAGTGACGCGCCGCCCGGCGGCGCCGCCAAGTCGGCGCCCGCCATGGACGGCCGCATGCCTGAGCCGGCGCGCGCGGCGGACGAGAACGAGGCCGGTTTCACGTGGCGGGTTCTCCTCGTGGGGCTGGGAGAGGATCCGGAGGTATCGCTGGCCGCCTTGCGCGCCGCGGGCTATACGGGCGAGATCCCTGGCAAGTTGTCCAAGGAAGCGCCCCTGGCCGTGCGCGAGGGATTGTCCCTGGCCGAGGCGCGCGCCTTGGCCGGCCGGCTGGAGCGTGGGGGCTGCCTGGTCGCTCTGGCGCCCATGCCGGACGGGGAGGGCGGGATCGGGGGGGAGCCCTGACGCAGGATTACTACACGGTCTCGGGACTGACCCTCATGATCCGGAGCATCCTCGATGAAGCCCCGGCGCTGCACGGTATCTGGGTGCGCGGCGAGTTGGCGGGATTCCTGCACCACAATTCGGGCCACATGTACTTCCTGCTCAAGGATGCCGGCGCGCGCCTGCGCTGCGTCATGTTCCGGGACAAGAACAGGCACCTCCGCTTCAAACCCGCCGACGGGATCGAGGTCATGGCTCGCGGGTCGATCGGCGTCTACGAGAGAAACGGCGAATACCAGCTCTATGTGGAAACCCTCGAGCCTGCGGGCCTCGGCGCGCTCCACCTCGCGTTTCTCCAGTTGCGCGACAAGCTGGCCGCGGAAGGGCTCTTTGACCGGGCGCGCAAGCGCCCCCTGCCCCCCTTCCCGCGCCGCATCGCGCTCGTCACGTCGCCGACGGGCGCGGCGGTGCGCGACATGATCGAGATCCTCCACCAGCGCCAGCCCGGCCTGGACATCCTGGTCATCCCCGTACTCGTCCAGGGTCCGGAGGCCGCGGCCAGTATCGCCGCGGGGCTCGCCACGGCTTCGCGCCTCGACGGCCTCGATCTCGTCATCGTGGGCCGCGGCGGGGGCTCGCCCGAGGAGCTGTGGCCGTTCAACGAGGAGATCGTCGCCCAGGCCGTCGCGGCCTGCCGTTACCCCGTCATCTCCGCGGTGGGGCACGAGATCGACTTTACCATCGCCGATTTTGTCGCGGACGCGCGGGCGGCCACGCCCACGGCCGCGGCCGAGATGGCGGCGGCCGACGCGGGGCTCCTCCTCCGCCAGGTGCGGGAGATGAGGGACAGGTTGGAATACGGCGCTCGCAGGAACCTGGCCCGCGCCAGGGAGGCCGCCGCGCGCCTGGCCGCGAGCCCCGCCCTGCAAAGGCCGGAGAGATTCCTGGCCGCGCCCAGGCAGGCCCTGGACGAGACCCGGCAGGGGCTCCTCCGGGCGGGGAGGGAGAGGCTCCGCCGCCTGAGGGAGGTTCTGGGCGCCGCTGCGGGCAGGCTCGACTCGCTGAGCCCCTTGGCCACGCTGCGCCGGGGTTACGCGATCTGCCGCCTGCCGGACGGGCGCGTCGTCCGCAGCGCCGCCGCTGTCGCGCCCCGGGACGAGCTGGAGATCCTGCTCAGGTATGGGCGGTTGCGCTGCCAGGTCACGACAAAGGAGGAGGCCGATGGGGGAGACACCAAAGAAGACCTTTGAAGAGGCCTTGGCCAGGCTGGAGGAGATCGTGGCCAGGCTGGAGATGGGTGAACAGACCCTGGAGGAGAGCCTGGCGCTCTTTGAGGAAGGCGTGGTCCTGGCCCGGTTCTGCCAGGGCGTCCTGTCCGAGGCCGAGGGCAGGCTGCAGATCCTGGCGGCGGACGGCGCGGTGCCGTTCCAGCCCGGGGAAGGGGGAGCGTACAATGGCGGCACCGGCGGCATTACTTAGGTACGCCGATCTGATCGAGGATGGGCTGCGCACGCGCCTGGGCGGGGAGACGGGCGCGCCCCCCGTCCTCCTGGAGGCCATGCGCTACAGCGCTTGCGGCGCGGGTAAGAGGATCCGCGGCGCCCTGGCCCTCGGCGCCTGCGCCGCCGTTGGCGGTCGCGAGGAGGACGCCCTGCCCGCCGCCTGCGCGCTCGAGATGGTCCATGCCTTTTCCCTCATTCACGACGATCTGCCCTGCATGGATAATGACGATTACCGCCGGGGTAAGCCCTCCTGCCACAAGGCTTTTGGCGAGGCTTACGCCCTCCTGGCCGGCGACGCGCTGCTCGTCCAGGGCCTGGCGGCGCTGGCCGGCTCCCCGGGCGAGTCCGCGCGGATTCTTGCCGCGACGCGGATCCTCCTGGCGGCCTTGGGGCCGGCTGGCATGATCGGCGGCCAGGTCCTGGACATGCAGGCCGAGGGCAAAAGGCTCGATCCGCAGTCCCTGCGCGCCCTCCACGCGGCCAAGACGGGGGCGCTCATCAGGGCCGCGGCCGCGATCGGCGCCACCCTGGCCGGGGCCGGCGAGGCGCGGCTCGCGGCGCTCGATGCCTATGCCGCCTCGCTCGGACTGGCTTTTCAGATCATCGACGACCTCCTCGACGCGGCCGGTGACGCGGCGGCGCTGGGCAAGACGCCCGGCGGCGACGCGAGGAACGCCAAGGCTGCCTTTCCGTCGCTCCTGGGCCTCGAGGCGTCGAGGCGCATGGCCGGGGAGGAGATCGGCAAGGCCCTGGCGGCGCTCGAGGGATTCCCGGGCCGGGCGGATTTCCTGGCGGAACTGGCGAGGTACGTCGAGGGGAGGATGCCGCGCTGATGCCGGGACAAGCGGCGGTCACGACTCTGCGGCCTCCGCGCCTCTGCGGTTACACTCCCAGGTCTTTCACAGCGTGTCTACTAATCGTCCCCTTCCCGGATCGGGCGGGGGACAACGTTTATCCGCCGGATCTTTGCCCGCGCCGGCCTTGAGAAGGGCGGCATGAAGCGACGCGGATCCCAATAACCATAAGGGGTGAGGATGTACCACTCTTTATTTCCGTATAAAAAGGGGTGCGCTCATGAGACGCCGGTTCGTGCTCGTGCTCTTTCTCTTTATCGCGGCCGCTGGCGCCGCGTTCCTGATCGCCTCGGCGCTGCGCCGGCCCGCGCCCGCGCAGGCGCGCATCACCGTCTACTTTACGGACACCAGGCGCTTTGCCGAAGGTACGCCGCCGTTCGAAGTCCCCGTCACCAGGCTCGTTCCCGCCACGGCCGACCTTCCCACAGCCACTCTGGCCGAGTTTTACAAGGGCCCTACGCCCTCCGAACGCCAACAGGGCCTGGAGGCGGTCAAGAGCGGCACCACGGGTTTCAGCAAGCTCACGGTGGCGGACGGTATCGCCAGGGTCTATCTGACCGGCCCCTGCTCCTCGGGGGGCGCCACCTACACCGTGGCCCAGCCGATCTTCAAGAACCTCCTCCAATACCCCGAGATCAGGTACGTCAAGATCTACGACGCCAATGGGGAGACGGAGGAGCCGGAGGGGCCGTCCAATTCCATCCCGTTCTGCCTCGAGCCGTAAGGGGTTGCCTGCGTAAAAAGATTTTCACCAACAAATGCTTTACCCGAGGAATGCTGCGCCTTTGGGGCGGAGTGCGCCGTGGGCGTGCATTACGCCCGCGGCTTTCGTCGTTTTAGGACTTGGAACAAAGGCCGCGGCTCATGCACCGCGGTCTTTTTCTTTTGCGCCCCGCCGGAGCGCGCGACGCTTACCAGACAGGCATGAGGGGAGAGGTGAGGTCTCCATCCCATGCTCGAGCGCTGTGATTCTCTCAACACCGGCCTGGCGGCGGCGGTCGTGCTCTACGAGGCGGCCTGCGGCTGCGGGGGATGCGGCCCTGATCCATTGATCCATTAGAAAGGGTTGGTGAGGATCGTCACGAAATAATCCGTTGGAAGCTTGACTCTCCCCTTACGGGAGGGTGTAACCTGAGAAAGGCGGCACGGGATGCCGCCAAAACCGCGGGCCCGCGGGAGGAATGATGCATGCTCAAGATCGGGGATTTTTCCAGACTGACCTTTGTCTCCATCAAGACCCTGCGTTACTACGACGAATTTGGCCTGCTGCCGCCGGTCAAGGTGGACGAGTTCACGGGTTACCGTTACTACACGGCCGAGCAGCTGCCCCGGCTCAACCGGATCCTGGCGCTCAAGGATTTGGGCCTCTCGCTGGAAGAGATCAGGAAGCTGCTGAATGAGGAGCTTACGGCGGACCAGATCCGCGGCATGCTCCAGCTGAAGAGGTTCGAGGCCCAAGAGAGGGTCGCGGAGGAGCAGGCCCGGATCGCCCGGGTCGAGGCGCGGCTCGCGCAGATCGAAAAGGAGGGCAAGATGCCCATGTACGACGTGGCGTTGAAGAAGGTTCCCGCCCAGCGCGTGGCGGCGGTAAGACGAGTTCTACCCACTTACGGGCATTTGAGTTCGCTTTATGAAGAGCTATTCGGCGCTATAGGCCAAAGCGGCGCGCGACCTGCGGGTCCGACCGTCGCCATCTATCATGATCCGGAGTTCAAGGAGAAGGATCCTGATATCGAGGCGGCCATCCCGGTCGTGGGCGACCTGCCGGAGGCCGGCGCGGTAAAGATCCGTGAACTGCCGGCCGCCGAAATGGCCTGCACGATCCATCAAGGCAAGTACGAAGAGATCGGCAATGCCTACAGCGCCGTCATGGCCTGGATCGAACCGAATGGCTATCGCCTCGCCGGACCCGTGCGCGAGATCTA
>JBLNBS010000030.1:0-14481 GCA_050260175.1 Patescibacteria group bacterium
AGAGGTAGGCCGCGCAGTCCTCCTCAGTGGCGAAGCGGCGCTGGAAATCGAGCAGGGACAGCGGTTTGAACCCGGTCTTTCGGTTCGGGGTCATGTATGATGCCGCCTCCTTTGAAACACCTGTTCGTATGTTCTCATTTTACCACGAACAGATGTTGTCATCAAGGGGCGGATGGGGCCTGAGGGAAGGGAATACCCAATAGGAATTCAGGGTCGCGATTTCCCCGTATGCCGCCGGATCGTCTGGATCTCCGCCGGGTCGAACGGAGTGCCGTCCCCGCGGAAGATATCGTGGAACCAGATCTGCGGCTCGGGCGAGCCCGCGGGAGATCCCCAGGGGTAGATGGTCTGCGTCCTGCCGCTAACGAGCCCCCAGTTGCAGCAGCCCACGTCCTCCCGCTTGAAGACGGGGAGATGCGTCTCGAACCGGCTGCCCCTGGTCCGCGCCATGTACTCCGTGCAGACGAGCGGCCGGCCATACTCTCGCAGCTCGGCGATCCGCGCGGCCAGGGTTGCGGCGTCGTTGTAGTCATGAAATGTGATGATATCGGATAGTTCCGCCTGGTGGGCGCAGATCGCGGGGTCCTCGCACCAGATGCCGGAAGTCAGGGGCTGGGCGGGATCGGCCTCCCGCGCCCAGGCAAAAGCCCGTTCCAAAAGCGGCAGTGACTTTGCTCCCAAACCACCGTTGCCGGGCTCGTTGTAGAGGTCCCAGAAAAGGACGCGCCCGTCCCGCCCAAAAGCCCCGACCGCCTCCCGGACGTACCGTTCGAGCCGCCCCCAGGCTTTCTCGTCCGTAACCAGGTTTCTGCCCGGCGACTGCACCCAGCCGGAGTTGTGCACGCCCGGCACGGGGGCGGGCTGCAGGCCGAGATGGGGATCGTCCCGCCAGCAGTCGTCAAAGAGGACGAAAATGGTGCTGATGCCATGCCCGGCGGCAATGTTGAGATAATGGTCGATCCTCCGCGTAAAACCCCCATCGTCGGCCTGCCAGAGGAGGTCGTGGAGATAGACCCGGACTGTATTGAAGCCGATGTCCGCGGCCCAGCCCAGTTCGCGCTCGATGGCGGCCGGGTCGAAGGTCTCGGCCTGCCACATCTCCAGCTGGTTCACGGCCGTGCTGGGGATGAAGTTGCACCCGACCATCCAGGGGCGGTGGTGGTACCAGTCGTCGGCCTGCTCTTTGGACCAGCGCGTAGTGGACATTTTAGGTTTGTCTCCCTTGCCTGCGTGCGAGCTCCAATGGCCGTCAGATAGGTTAGTCGCACAACCCTTAGAAGCGGTATGAAAAACCGTTCTCGGACCAATAAACACGTAAAACAGGGAATGATATTACATGATTTACATGATTAATAGGATTAACAAAATTCAAGATTAAAGTCACCAATAAAGATAATCTAATAGACAAATAATCTGTAAATCCTGAGAATCATGTTAATCCTGTTAAATCGTTTCTAATCACGCAAAGCGATTATGCAGATTCGGCAACATACCGATTTCATGCGATCCTATAACTCCTTGTCATCTGGGTGCTAATCGCCATAATTTGCGTTCCGGTACCTTTTTCACACCGTTTTTAGATAAACCCTTCTTTGAAGAATCTCTCCTGCCCCGCCCTGGCCTGGTTGAATCCTGGATGGGCCCGCAGCCTGTCGAGGATCGCTCTGTCATCTGCGGTCAGTCCGGGGCTCTCCGCCGCGGCCAGGTTTTCTGCCAGGTAAGCCGCCTTTGCCACCCCGAGCACCACCGAGGTGGTGACGCCGAGCGCCAGCACCCAACGCAACACGGCCCTGGCCAGGGCGGCGCGATCGGCGATCCCCGCCTCTTCCCCCAGGGCAAAAAGCCGGCCCTTGGCAAACACCTCGCGGGCGAAAACGGCCATGCCGCGCGCCCGCGCCGCCGGGACGACCCGCGCCAGCGGGGCGTCGCAGATCGGGCTGAGATTCGTAAAGACGGCATCAAAACAGCCTGTCGCGATCATCTCGAGGGAGATTTCCTCGCCCGAAAGCGTGTCCGCGCAGGCGTAAAGGATGAGACCTTCCCGTTTGAGACGCTCGATGTTGCGCGCCAGGCGCGCCACGTAGTCCGGACGGCGCCGCACCGCCGGCGGAAAGAGGCCGAAGTTGTAAAAGTCGATCCTCTCCCGGCCGAGCAGAGCAGCGCCCCGCCTGGCCTCGGCCGCCAGCGCCTCGTAGTCCAGGAGCCTAGATTTGTCGGTATCCGCGGGGACGTTATTGTAGACCATGCCCTCGGGCCGGGTCTGGATGTGGATCGGTAGCGGGGGCGGCAGCTCCTTCAGATTGCGGCCGAAAGCCTCTTTTTCCGAGTCCATGGTAAGGTCAAAGAAGTTTATCCCGGCCTCAAAGGCCAGAGAAAGCATGCGCCTTCTCTCCTCCCCGCCAAAGCCCTCCCAGATCGTGCCGGGCGTGACCGCGCGGTGGAACTCCTCGCCCATGGCCTTGACCCGGCCGTCCGGGAGGAACTCATGCCCGCCGAGGCCGACGGCGGAGAGAGCGGCATCCACACGGCCCGCGCGATTGTATTGCATCACGACACCACTCCCGATCCACGCTGCGTACAGCTTGTTATCCGGTTCTATACCTTACTATACAGTGCGTCGTCGGCGGCAGAGCCATAACCGCCGACATGGGCGGTGAGCGCGCCCAGATGCTGCAGCCGCCGCAGCCCCTTCACTTCTTGATGTATTTCGTCCTGCATCCCGGATTTACCTCCGGGCGCAGGGCGTTTGGATAGTTCCAGTCTGTCTTGGCATCCACGGTCACTTTCTTGATCCGCTTGAATACCTCATGAGATCGGTCGTCATCCGTTTTTACCCCATTTATTTACATGCGTTGCTTACGCCACTCGTCGATGAAAAAGCCGATGTTCTCCCAGGTGCGCGGGGCATCCACCGTGATGTTGTCCACGGGCGAGAGGATGAAGCCCGCCGGCCCCAGCGTCCTCACGGCATGGCGGACCGCCGCGCGTACCTCCTCCTCGCTCCCCATCTCGACCGTCACCGCGCCCGACACCCCGCCCCACAGGCAGATCCTGCCGCCGAGCTTGCGCTTGATGAGCTCCAGATCGGTGTGTGTGCCCTGGATGGGGTCGATCCCGATGAGGACGTCGATGCCGGCTTCGAGATAGTAATCGAGCATCGGCTTGGTACCGCTCGAGCAGATGTAACCAAACTTTGCCCCGCGCGCGTGGGCCAGGTCGACCTCTGCCTTGAGGCGCGGCAGGATCGCCTCACGGTAGAAGGCGGGCGTGACAAAGTCGCACCCCTCGTACCAGGCGCGGCGGATGAACAGATCGACGGGCGCGGAGAGGATGACCTCCATCCGTTTTTTGTTCCAGGCGTGGATCATCTCCAGGAGTTCGGCGACGAAGTCAGGCTGCTCGATCGCCCACATCATGAGGTTCTCCATGCCGCAGAGCCAGTTGGCCATGTCCATGCCCACGCCCCAGCCGCCGGCCAGCAGCACCCCGTGTTCCTCCACGAATGCCTTGGCCTGCCCGGCTTCTTGCCGGAATCGCGCGATGTCGTCCTCGCACGGCGGGATCAGCATGTAGCGTAGCGCGTCCAGGTCCTGCGGCCCGGTGACGAGGAACTTTGCGGCACGCGGTACCTGGTAGTCGTCGATGAAGGGGATATGATCGCCGTGCGGCCAGTCCGCCGACGTACGTACGCTGGCGGTGAGCCTGCCGCCCGGCGTGGTGTATTCCTTGTGCAGGACGGGATACCCCCCGGGCCCGTCCTCGCGCCACTCTTTCACGGCCACGCGCGGGTCGAAACGCACCGGCAGACCGCGCAGATCCGGATGATCCACCCGTTCGGGGCGGGGGGAGTTCGGGATGAACAGCATCGCATCAAGACCCATCGAGAGTTCCGCCTTGGCCTGTTCGTACCGGTTCTCGTTGTGACGTTTGCGCAGCGCTGTAAAGCTCATGAAGCAGCAGGGCAGGTGATCTGCGCGCTGCAGCTCGAGGGTGCGCAGCATCCTTTCTCGCGAGGTCATTTCAGCCATATCTTCGCGTCTCCTTTTTTATCCAGGATTTCGAAAATGTAACTTTACCCATGGAGTCTGTGCGACTAACCCGATTCATGGCTTTCGGAGTATATACTCTGGTATCAAGTGCTACACGATTACAACTGTATCTAGAAGCGCTGCGAAAACCTTTCTTGGACCAATAAACACGTAAAGCAGGGAACAACATCACATGATTTACATGATTATTGGGATTAACAAGATTCAAGATTAAGGTCGCCAATAAAGATAATCTAATAGACAAATGATCTGTGTAAATCCTGAAAATCATGTTAATCCTGTCAAATCGTTTCTAGTCAAACAAAGCGATTATGCAGATTAAGCAACATACCGATTTCATGCGATTCTATAACTCCTTGTCATCTGGGTGCTAATCGCTATAATTTGCGTTCCGGTACCTTTTTCACACCACTCCTAGCGGTCCACGACATTACACGATGGTGCTTCACCCCCAGGGCACCTTCTTCGATGGGTGGTAATTGATGCCGAGTGCCCGCAGCCGCGGGCCGTGCGCGCCCAGGCGGATCCGGTACTCGAGCCAGCTCCGTCCGGCCGCCTGGGACCAGCCGATCTCGGCGACCCCGGGCAGCCTCGGAAAGGCCATGTATTCCAGCTCAGCCATGGTCCGGATCGTCTCCGTCCAGAGCGGCGCCTCGACGCCCAGGATATTCGCCTCGGAAACACCGGCCGTCCATGCCGCCGGTTCCCAGGCATAGGCGTCCGGCACGTCGATGCATCCCGCCCAGGTCAAACCGAGGCTGGTCGAGGGATCGTATTTCATATCAAGATACACCCTGGACGCGGGGGACATGATCACCCGCGCGCCCCGCGCCGCCGCCCTCACGGCCAAGCCCTTGTCGCGCCAATGCTGCACGATTGAGGTGGCGGCCAGTTCCCCCTTGGCGATCTCCTCCCAGCCAATCGCCTGCTTGCCGTGGGCGGCCACGATCTCCTGCACCCAGCCGATAAAGCTGATGTAATCCGCTTCCTTGGTGGCCTTGGCCTCGTCGCCTCCAATGTGAAGGTACGGCCCGGGAGTCAGGGCCGCGATCTCCCCGAGCACGTCACGCACGAACCTGCGCGTGATCTCCTTTTCGAGGCAGAGCGAGCTCAAGCCGACCCGGGTCCCGGTATAGAGGGGCGGCGCCTTTCCAGTGCAGTTCAGCTCGGCGTACGAGGCCAGGGCCGCGTTGGTGTGCCCGGGCAGATCGATCTCGGGCACGATCGTGATGAACCTGTCGCGCGCATAGGCGACGATCCCCGCGTACTGCTCTTGGGTGTAATACCCTCCCCGGCCGCCGCCCACCGCGGTTTTGCCGCCCCTCAGGGCCAGCCTGGGCCAGGACTCGATCATGATGCGCCAGCCCTGATCGTCCGTGAGATGGAGATGGAGGCGGTTCAGCTTGTAATACGCCATCAGATCGAGGAAACGCTCGATCTCGCGGACGCCGTAAAAATGCCTGGCCACATCCAGCATGGCTCCCCGCCAGGCGAACCGGGGGCGGTCCATGATCGCGCCGGCCGGCATCGTCCAGGGGCTGGACTGCACCTTGCCGCCCTCGATGGCGGGGGGCAAAAGCTGCCTGATTGTCTGGATGCCCCAAAAGATCCCGGCGGGACGCGGCGCGGTCAGTGTGACCGCCTCCGGGGCGACAGCCAGCCGGTAGCCCTCCTCGCCCAGCGAAGGATCCTCGCTCAACGCGAGGATGATGTCGCCCGGCGCGGGCGCCGAGGCTTCCGGCGATACCCGAATCACGTAACCAGTCGCGGGATTCAACCTGTCCGCCAGGTACCTGCCGAGGCGGAGCATCTCATCATTGGCGGGGCTCACGCGGATGCTGGTGGACGCCGTCAGCGTGAACACGCCGTCCGTCCCGGCCGCCGAGACGGGCTTTGGGATAACGCGATCCATTGTTGGCTTCCATCCCTGGGTACCGGCGGGCGCGGACGCGGCTGAAACCAGCGCCTGGTGCGGCGGCAGGAGCGTCGCGAGCAGGAGCAGCAGGATCAATAAGAGTGCCGTTTCGCCGGCTCGTTTTGGACCGTACATTCTATGTGCTACCCGCCCTCCGAACCTATACCGGTATGGCCGCGAACCGTCGGAGCCGGACATCCGCACCGGCTCCGGATAATTCCCCCGATCCCGTCACGGTCCGGCTTGGCCTGTTCCCGCCCGTGGGGTGAATCGTTTCACCCAAGCCACGGTCTTCGGGATGACAACGCCGCGATCCTCTTTGCGGCCAAAGCCGTGATCGGCGCCGGCCACCGCGGCGAACTCGCTTTGGTCGTTACAGGCGGCATGGTCGCGGGCGACATCGTACGGCACGTAGGAGTCCCTGTCCCCATGGAGCGTGAGCACGGGGCAGCGGATCTCCCGCATGCGCTCGTACGGTCTGATCTCCCGCATTTCTTCCAAGAGCCGCCGGCCCACCCTGAATGAGTCGAGCAGCAGGTAACCGTGGCGTTCGAGAAAGGCCGCGTCCCCCGCGTTGAATGACCGCCGCGGCCGGGGGCAAACTGGCTCGAGAAAGGTCTTGACGAGGTCCAGGACGGGATTCCAGAGCACGAGGCAGGGCAGGTCCTCCCGCCCGGCCGCGTAGAGCACCGCCGAGACCGCTCCGAAACTCGCCGCCACCAGCGCGGGCGGCATGCCCCAGCGTTGCCGGGCATGGGTCAAGGCGGCTTCCAGATCCAGGAGTTCGCCGGCTATGGTCATTCCCTCCTGCCGGCCGCCGCTTTCCCCGTGCCCGCGGTAGTCGAAGCGGAGGACATTGAAGCCCGCGGCGCGCAAAGCCTCATCCAGCTGCACGAAAGCGCCGATCCCTGTGCTCCCCGAGCTTTCGTCCTTGTCCACGGTGATGCCGTGCGCCAGCACGACGCTGCCCCGGGCGGCGCCTTCAGCCTCGGATACCAGGGCGCAGAGGCGAACTCCATCACCGCTCTGGTAGAACGCTTTCCCGGTCAAACCATGGCCACGCTCCCAAAGGCGTGATGACAGACTTTTTGCCACGAATCATGCTAAACAGAGAACGCTGAGGAGATTCACAAAATCCCGTTCTCCTCTGCGGTCGCGACTCCGCGGCCTCCGCGCTTCCGCGGTTTATCACATACCGGAATTTCGAAAGCGGACGCTTGATCCGAAGCGTGCTGCGCCTTTGGCGCCAGCATTCATGGCGAACAAAGACGCAGGTACAAAAGGTACTTTCGAAATCCAGGTTCTAAACACGATCTCTTTGCCAAAGGCCGTGCGCGAAAAAGCTCACGGCCCCCCGAATCTCGTAAAGCGTCTTCAGGAGGGGCTGGCGCCCCATGTAATGCAGCCATTTCCGGAGATACAAACTCCGCATCCCGGGGTACCCCAGGCATTTGGCGTAATAAACGCCGCCGCCCACGGCGTAACCGCACAACACCTTCCAGGCCTCGGCTTCTGTTTTGCGCCCGTGGTGATGGTAGACCACCGGGCGGGGGTCGAAAGCTCCAACCCAGCCCCGCGCGGAGAGGCGGGCGGCGATCTCCACGTCCTCGCAGGGGTACCTGGTGCCCGCGCCAAGCCTGGCGTCAAAGCCGCCGACCTCTTCGAGGGCCCCGCGCCTGATCGAGAGATTGGCGCCCTGAATCATGCCCAACGGGATGAAGCTTGCGGGCGGAAAATCCACCCTCTGCCCCAGTTCCAGCAGGGTGAGACGGAGATCGGTGGGATCGTGGAGCAGGATCCGGCCCCCCAGATACCCGAGGTTCGATGCGCGGAAGCACTCGGCGACCCGGTCGAGAAAATCCTCCGCGGGATAACAGTCGTCGTCGAGAAAGGCGATCACTGGAGCGGACGCCGCGCGCCAACCCGCGTTCCTGGCACGTCCCAAGCCGCGCCGGGGCTCGTCCACGATGATGAACGGCCGCCGGGAGACGCCCTGGTAGTGTCGGAGCACATCGGCCGTGTCGTCGGTCGAGCCGTTGTCCACCACCACCGTCTCCCAGTCAAGACCGCTGCGCAAGCGTTCCAGCACGCGCAGGCATGCGCGCAATTGGCTTCCTCGGTTCCTCGTGCAGATGACGACGGATATATCCATTTCCACCTCGATTGAGGCTTTTTTGCAGGAGTTCCCAAAATGATTCTATCCGATCGCGGCTGCGGATGCAAGCTGTCCGTCCGCGCGCCGCGGCCGGTATGCCGCGGAGAACAGGCAGGAGAATCACGGCCGGACACGAATAGCTCAGGAGTTTTTACATCGGTTGCAGGAGTGTCTCGTGAAAAAACCCGGCTTGATCCTCAGTTTCATCCTCGAGCATAAGACGGCATACGCCGCGGGTCTCGGTTTTCTCATCCTCGTGGACGTCTTGCAATTGCTCATGCCCAAGATCCAGGGAATCTTGGCCGACAAGTTCACCCGGGGGGGGCTCGTCCAGGCCGACCTGGTCCGTTACGCCGCCCTCATCGTCGCCGTGGCCCTGGGTATGGCTGTCTTTCGGTATTTCTGGCGCATACGGATCATGGGAGCCGCGCGCCTGCTCGACTGCGTCACCCGCGACCGTTTCTTCCGCAAGCTCCAGACCCTTACGCCCGAATTCTTCAATACACACAAGACCGGGGACCTGATGGCCCTCGCCACCAACGACATCCAGGCTGTGCGCATGGCGGCCGGGCCGGGCGTGGTGATGAGCGTCGACGCGGCCTTCACCATCGTCATGGTCATCCTCATCATGGCGCGCACGATCGATCTCCGCCTGACCCTGGCGGCGTTGGCGCCCATGCCCCTCCTGGCCGTGGCGGTCCTTCTCTTCAGCCGGGCTATCCACCATCGCTTCAAGCTGGTCCAGGAGTCCTTCGCCAGCCTGTCAGACCTGGCGCAGGAGAATTTTTCCGGCATCCGCGTGGTCAAGTCCTTTGTCCAGGAAAAGGCCGAAATCGAGGCCTTTACGGCCAAGAGCCTCGGCAATTACCGGCTCAACCTGCGCCTCGCGGCCGTCCAGGGTATGTTCGGGCCGCTTTTGGCCCTCATCATCTCGTTCTCGTTTCTCATCATCCTCTCCTACGGTGGCACGCTCGTGGTCAACGGCCATCTCACCCTGGGAGCCTACGTCTCGGCCCTGAACTACCTGGGGCTTTTGATCTGGCCCATGCAGGCCGTGGGCTGGGCGATCAATAGCATCCAGAGCGGCCTGGCCTCCGTGGAGCGGCTCGAGGCCGTCCTTAGGGAGGTTCCGGCCGTGGCGGATCCCCCGGCGCCCGCGGAGATGGGGCTTTTACGGGGAGAGATCGAGGCCAGGGACCTGTCCTTCACTTATCCAGGCGCCTCCGAGCCCGCCCTGCGCGGTGTGAGCTTTCACCTGCCGGCCGGGCGTACCCTGGCCGTCGTCGGCCGCACGGGCTCGGGCAAGACCACCCTGATCAACCTCCTTTTACGCCTTTATAACGCGCCGCGGGGGACGATCCTGCTCGACGGCCGCGACATCAACGACCTGCCCGCCGCCGTGCCGCGCGGTTCGATCGGCTGCGTGCCGCAGGACAATTTCCTCTTTTCGACGACCATCCGCGAGAATATCGGCTTTGCCCGCGATACGTGCGGCGAGGGGGAGATAGAGGAGGCCGCGCGCGCGGCGCGGATCCTGGACGAGATCGCCGCGTTCCCGGAGGGCTTTGAGACCATGGTGGGCGAACGGGGTGTGACGCTTTCCGGCGGGCAAAAGCAGCGCATCGGCATCGCGCGGGCCCTCTGCATGAATCCGCCCATCCTTATCCTGGACGACTGTCTCTCGGCCGTGGACACGAGGACGGAGGACGCCCTCCTCCGGGAATTGCGGCGCGTCATGGCCGAGCGTACCACCATCTTCATCAGCCACCGCCTCACCACCGTCCAGGCGGCGGACGAGATCCTGGTCCTGGAGAAGGGCGCCGTGGCGGAGCGGGGTAGCCACGCCGAGCTTTTGGCGCTGGGCGGCATCTATGCCGAGCTCTATCAAAAGCAGCTCCTAGAGGACGAGATCGAGCGTCTTGATTGAAGCATCTGCATAATCGCTTTACGTGATTAGAACGATTTAACAGGATTAACATGATTTTCAGGATTTACACGGATTATTTGCCTGTTAGATTATCTTTATTGATGACCTTAATCTTGAATCTTGTTAATCCCATTAATCATGTAAATCATGTGATGTCGTTCCCTGTTTTACGTGTTTATCGGTCCAAGAATGGTTATTAAACTGGTTCTAACTTGGGATTCTTTTCTGTCTTTCTCTGCACCTTAGCGCCTCTGCGGGATAATGTAGTTTTTACAGCTCTTCTAGAAATCGCAAAAAGAACCATTCTCAAACTCCGTGCATACCAAGCCTGGGATAGGAGAGGTAGCTGCTCATGCCCGATGATTTCCGCGAAGAGGAAGATCTCGGCAAGGCATACGACGCCCGGCTCATGCGCCGGCTCCTCGGTTACGCCAAGCCCCACTGGCGGAGCCTCTGCCTCGCCCTGGCCATGCTGGCGGTCATCGTGGGCGTAGAGCTGACCCGTCCTTATATCATCAAGATCGCCATCGACGATCACATCCTGGCCCTGACCCGGCCCATGCTGTCCTACCCGCCCGGGAAGGCCCCGGGCCCCGGCATCGCCTTCGCGGGCCGCATCCATATCCGCGCGGGCGCGGAGGAAACGCCCGGGACCGGCAGACCGTGCCGCATCGTGGCTCGAGGTAAGTCATACTTCCTCGTCAGCGGCTTCCCGCTCGGGGCCGACGCCGCCGGTTTGCGCCTCGGGCGGCGCGGAGAGGCATACGAGGCCCGCCTCGGCGGGAGGGTTTATCCCGCCCGCCTCCTGGCCCCGGGCGATCTTGCGCGGTTCCGCGCGGGCGACAACAGGTTCCTCTTCTTTTTCGGCGCGTTCCTGGTCGGGCTCTCCGTCGTGAGCTTCGTCTTTACCTACCTGCAGACCCTCGTCCTGCAGCGCGCCAGCCAACGCATCATCCATACCCTCCGCGTGCAGGTCTTTTCCCATCTGCAGGAGATGTCGCTGGACTTTTTCGACCGCAATCCCGTAGGCAGGCTGGTGACGCGGGTCGCCAACGACACCGGCACCCTGAACGAGATGTACGCCTCCGTGCTCGTCAACCTCTTCCGCGACGTCTTCATGGTCCTCGGTGTGGCCGTCATCATGTTCCGGCTCAATCCGTCCCTGGCAGCGGTCTGCCTGGCCGTCCTCCCGTTCATGGCGGCGGGGGCCGTCCTTTTCCGGCGGTACGCGCGCGAGGCCTACCGCAGGGTCCGCACTACCTTGGCCCGCATCAACGCCACGCTCTCCGAGAACATCATGGGCATGCGCATCGTGCAGATCTTCCGCCAGGAGCGGAAGAAAGCCCGCGAATTCGACGCGATCAACGAAGCGTACTTCCGGGCGAGCATGGGCGAGCTGCGCGTCTACGCCGTCTTTCGCCCGATCATGGACACGTTCTTCTGGCTGGCCATGGCTTTGCTCGTCTGGTACGGCGGGCGCCGGGTACTCTCGGGGACGATCACCTTCGGCATGCTCTTCGCCTTTGTCAACTACGTCGGCCAGTTCTTCCAGCCCATCATGGAGCTGACGGAGAAGTACAACATCCTGCAGGCGGCGATGGCCTCGTCCGAAAGGATCTTCCTCCTCTTGGACACCAAGCCGTCCGTGCAGAATCCCCCCGATCCCCTGCCAGGCGGCGGATTCCGCGGAGAGATCGAGTTCCGCAATGTCTGGTTCGCCTACCAGGGCGAAGACTGGGTGCTGCGTGACGTCTCCTTCCGCATCGAGCCCGGAGAGATGGCGGCTTTCGTGGGGGCGACCGGCGCCGGCAAGACCTCGATCATCAGTCTCCTGGCCAGGTTCTACGATGTGCAGCGCGGCGCCATCCTGATCGACGGCGTGGATATCCGCCGCTACGACCTGGCCGGCTTGCGCGCCGGGATCGGTACCGTGCTTCAGGATGTCTTCCTTTTCACCGGCGATATCGCGGGCAATATCCGCCTGCGCAACAGGGGGATAAGTGACGAACGGCTGCGGGAGATCGCGGCCTGCGTCAACGCGGACGGCTTTATCAGCGAGTTGCCGGGCGGCTACCATGAACCAGTCATGGAGCGCGGCGGCACCCTCTCCACGGGACAACGGCAGCTTCTGGCCTTTGCCCGCGCGCTGGCCGCCGACCCCTCGATCCTCATTCTCGACGAGGCCACGGCCAATATCGACACGGAGACGGAGAGCCTCATCAAGGAGGCCCTGGTCCGCCTGGTCTCGGGCCGCACGACCATCGTCATCGCCCATCGCCTGTCCACCATCCAGCATGCCGGCAAGATCATCGTGCTCCACAAGGGGCGGGTGCGCGAGGAGGGAACCCACCAGGAGCTCCTGGCCAAAAGAGGGCTGTACTACGATCTTTACCGCCTCCAGTACAAGGACAAGCCGGACGGCGCCGCCCGATGAACACCGTGCTGCTTTTGGCCAGGCTTGACATGGGCCTCCCCCCCGATCTCCAAAAGCGCGCCATGGCCTGCCTCCCCCCGGAAAAAAGGGGGCGCATCGAGCGCTTCCATCGCCGCGAGGACACCCTGCGTTCCCTCGTCGGGGATATCATGGCAAGATACGCCCTCTGCCGGGCCGCGGCAGGGGACGCGTCGGGCGGGCCGCCCGTCATCGCGCCGGATCGATTCGGCAAGCCGCAAGTAGCCTCCCCCCGCGGGCTTCATTTCAACGTGGCGCACGCGGGCGGCTGGGTGGTCTGCGCCGTCTCGGAAAGGGCCGTGGGGGTGGACGTGGAAAGGATCGAGGCCCCGCTCGATCTGGCCGTGGCGAGGAGGTTCTTTGCCCGGTCCGAATACGAGCAGCTCTGCCAGGCGGATGCCGCCGACAGGCTGAGGCTCTTTTACAGGTTCTGGACCCTGAAGGAGAGTTATATCAAGGCAATCGGCGCGGGCATGCGCCTGCCTCTGAACTCGTTCGCCTTTTCGCTCGACGGGGAGCGGATCGCGCTACGCGCCGGGCGGTTCCGGGGTGATTACCACTTCACCAGCCATTACCCGGACGAATGCCACGTCGTGGGCCTCTGCCGGCTGGGAGAGGGCGCGGTGGCGGTCGAGTACGGCGGGCAAAACGAGATCGTGGCGGCGTATCTCGACCGCTATAGCGACCGTAACAGCCTCGCGTAGAACTCGATCATCCCCTTGTATTCCCCGCAGTCGATGCGTTCGTTGACACCGTGGATCGTGCTCCTGGTCTCGTTTGTGACGGTAAAAGGCGCGAACCGGTAGATGTTCTCAGCCATGCCCGCGTAGTACCGTGAGTCGGTGCCGGCCAAGGCGAGGGAGGGGACGGCGATCGCGCCCGGGTGCGTTTCCCGCAGGGCCTCCCGGATCAGCCGGTAGGCCTCGGTCTCCGTGGAGGAGACGGGCGACGGCTCGCTCAGGCACGTGTGGGAGATCTGTATCGATCCCCCGCCCACGCCCGCCAAGGCCCGCCTGATGCGGCGCATGACCTTTTCGCTGCTGTCCCCCGGCAGGAGGCGGATATTCACCGTGGCCGCGGCAGAGGATGTTGACGGCGTTTTCCGCCTCGGGCATGGACGAATGGCCGCCGTCCCGCGCCACGGAAAGCTTTACCGTGAGATAACCCTTCTCCGCCAGGCCGATCAGGGCCACGGGCGCCTCGACACCTGGCAGCATACCCCGGACGATGCTCAGGCCTTCATCCAAAACGAAATCGAACGCGAGACCCCTCGCGGCAAAGTAGGCGGCGATCTCTGCCGCCCCTTCCCCGCCTCCAGTCTCCTCGTCATGGCCAAAGGCGAAGAAAATGCCCCTCCGCGGCCGGTGCCCGGCGCGCAGGAGATGCTCCGCCGCCTCGAGCAAGGCTAGCATCGGCCCCTTGTCGTCCATCGCCCCCCTGCCCCAGACGCACCCCTCCGCGATGGCGCCGGCAAACGGCGGCTTTTGCCACCGCTCCCCGCTGTCATCCCCCGCGGGCACCACGTCCGCATGCGCGACAAAGAGGGCCGGCTTGCGAGCCGGTTCCAGGCCCGGCCACTCGTAGACCAGGCTGTATTCGTTGATCCCATGCACGGTGAACTCCCGGTGGACCAGGGGAAACGACCGCCGGAGGAGATCGATCAGTGCCAGGAACGCCGCGCGGGGGAAACCGTCCGCGCCCGCTTGCACGGCCGTCCGGCAGGCGATGGCCGCCGCCAGGCGCCCGTACGCGCCCTCGTCCACGATGATCCCGTCCATCCCCACTCACCCGCCCTGTCGATCCGGAATTTCGAGAGCGAAAGCCTTACCCAAAGCTCACTGCGGTGAAACGGGGAATATCACAACGCTGGTTAGAAAATAACCCGGTAACCCAGTGATCCTTGACAATGGCACAACCAGTCGCATCAAGCAGCCGGCGTAATTGGCTCGACGGTCACTTTGAAACCAAGCGCCTCGAGCCGCT
>JBLNBS010000031.1:0-3153 GCA_050260175.1 Patescibacteria group bacterium
GCGATCTGCCGCAATATGGACGCTTGGCAAAAGACCCACGTGGCCTGGGTCAGCCCCGTGGCCAACGCTCTCCATGCGGTGGGCGGGAGCAACTACGACCTCGCCCGGCGGCCGGATGTCATCCGCTGCATGATTCGGGCGGTCCGGGAAGGGTTCAGGGTCCTAAGGGAACTCGGCATCCCGGTCACCCCCGCCCGGCTCAATTTCTGGCGGTTCCTCCCCGAGGGATTGCTGGTCCTGATCTGGCAGCGCATCTTGGCCACCCGTTTCGCCGAATACATCATGGCCAGCCACGCCAAAGCGGCCAGAGAGGAAATTACGGCGTTGGCCGAAGAATTCAAGCGCTTGGCGGAAAAGGCCTCGATCGCGACGCCGGCAATGGACCGGTTGCGTTGCTGGCAGGAGACGGATGATCATAAGCCTTCCCTGACATCAAGTGCTTTCGCCGATATTAGGCGCGTACTCTGAGCCATCCTCTTCGCCAATCTGGCGGTGGCGGCCGTCAAGATCGTCGCCGGCAGGCTCATCGGCAGCAATAGTCTATCTGCGGATGGCATTCACTCGCTCACCGACGGCTCTTCCAATATCATCGGGCTGATCGGTATCCACTTCGCCTCCCGGCCGGTGGATGCGGATCACCCATATGGCCACAAGAAATTCGAATCGCTGGCCGGGCTCTTCATCGCGGGCACGTTATTGACCCTGGGGATCCGCATCATATCCACTGCCGTCAACCGTTTCGCCGATTCCGTCACTCCCGCGGTCACCCTGGAGAGTCTGCTCGCCTTGCTCGCCACGCTGGCCGTCAATGTCGCGGTCAGCAGGTATGAACTCAAGAAGGGCAGGGAACTCGGGAGTGATATCCTGGTTTCGGACTCCTACCATACCCGCAGCGATATCTATGTCTCTATCGGCGTCCTGGCCACGCTGATCGGCATCAGGCTGGGACTGCCCCCGATCATCGACCCAATCGTCTCCCTGCTGGTATCCATCGTCATCCTCCATGCGGCCTTCGAGATCCTCCGTCCTACCATTGGGATCCTGGCTGACAAAGCCGCGATCGATCCGGAGGTCATCCGCGAAATCGTGACGGGGTTTGCGCAAGTCGAGACGGTCCACAAAATTCGCAGCCGCGGCCGGGGCGACGATATTCAGATCGATCTGCACATAATGCTCGACCCCGCCATGAGCGTGGCTGAATCGCACGAACTCATCCATGCCATCGCTCGCCGCATCAACGAAAAACTCGGCGGCAAGGCGCACACCGAGATCCATGTGGAGCCGTACCAACCGGCCTGACCGGCCCGCGACGCCGGCCGCGCCTTTAGAGCACGGAGCCGGCGGACTCTATTTGTGGTATTTTTCGCCGCGGATGATCCTGAACGCCCGGTAGATCTGTTCGAGCAGGATCACCCGAGCCAGGCCGTGCGGGAAGGTCATGGGGGAGAGGGAAAGGGAGAGCGAGGCCCGTTCGAGCACGGCGCGCCCGAAGCCCCAAGAGCCGCCCACGGCCAAGGCCAGCCGCGAACCGCTCTCCTCGTGGCCTTTCAAGAACCGGGCGAACCCTTCCGAATCCAGCTTGCGGCCTTCCTGGTCGAGGGCGACGAGGATCTCGCCGGGCAGCACCCTGCCGAGCAGGGCCGCGGCTTCTTCATCCTTGACGCGTTCGATCGCCGCCGACGACAACCGCGCCGGATCGCGCAGACCGGCTACCTCCACCACCTCGATCTGCGCGTAAGGCTTGATCCGGGCGGTGTAATCGGCGGCGGCGGCCCGGAGATAGTCTTCCTTCAGCCGGCCTACGGCCAGGATGCGCAGCTTCATACCCTTTTTATGCCGGGAGCGGCCTGTTGTTCGCGTCGACATGCACGATCCGGGGCGCGAACCCGGCCAATTCTTCCGGGCCGAACAGCCCGTAAGCGATGATGATGACCAGGTCGCCCGGATGGGCCAGCCTGGCCTGATTATCCCCGCGCCTCGGCGGAGGTCGTCCGCCGCCTGCTGCGCAAGGATCTCCCTTTCACCGAGCGCGATGTGCTCGCGATGCTCGATGGGACGATCGGCGCCGGGCCCTTGGCCACTTGGTGCTTTCCCTACCTGGAAATACTCGTGGCCCGCGTCGAGAGCTTCGTCGCGCGCCATGGAGCGACGCCGGCCTTGAATGCGCGCCTCTGTCCTCAAACTGCTGGTGGACGGGGATTTCCCGCCCCCCACCCGGTATTTGCCCCAGTGGGGCATGCGGGCCGAGTTCTGGACCGACGGCGCGGGCGATGATTTCGGCACCGATACCAATGAGACGGGCGCTTTCCTGTACCTCGCCACCGACCAGGTCCGCTTCCTGCCCATCGACGCCCCGGCGGCGACAGGCCACGCTATGTCTCAACGGGTTCCAATCCCAGGGCCTTTAGGCCCTTCCCATGGTGTAGCGGCGGGCTATCAGCCCGCCGTCGACTCTGGGCCGCAGGGCCTTCCATATCGGCGGTGTCCCTTTGTGGCGTTGCAAAGCTGGCGGCGTTCGCTAATCAGGTTGATCCCGTTGTTCCGCCTCCCGCTTCGTACTTGGCAGGCGACTCCCCAGACCGGACTCCATCGCAGCATCACGATCCATGAGGAAAATGCAGTCGCCGCGCTGGAAAGCGATGAGCCGCTTCGCTGCCGATCCGCACTGGCTGATCTACCTGCCACCCGCCATGTCGCCCACGGAGAGTCTATCGGGTCCACGAATGCGTCTTCGGTGTCCTGGCCCTGGAGAGCGAGCCGGTGGTTCCGCGGTTATAGGCTCTCCACCAACAGAATCCCCGGCAGCACCAGCGAGAGGCCGAGAGCTGAGCCCAGCCCGAAGCTCTCGCCCAGGACCGCCCAGGACAGCAGGGCGCCCGCCACGGGCATGAGGCCGCAGAACATCCCGGCCGTGCCGGCGGGCACTTTTTTGGCGCCCGCGATGAAGAGGACGTACGCCAATGCCGTGACGATCAGGCCGTAATAAGCGGTATATAGCAGATCGGCAGGAGCCAAGCTTCCGAAGTCGAACCGGACGGCTTCATACACGGCTCCCGGCAGGAAGAGCAGGAGCCCGATGAGGCTGATCAAGGCGGTGGCCGTCACGGGCGGCACATTCTGCGGCACCTTCTTTTGCAGCACGGTGAAGAGCGC
>JBLNBS010000032.1:0-46411 GCA_050260175.1 Patescibacteria group bacterium
GCATATTCAGCCTGATCGGCAAGGACGGCAAGAAAATCGGCCCGAGCGAGGACGGGACCACGACGCTGGAGATGTCCGGCGGCAAGACGTTTTTCTTGGCCTCGATCAACCCGGGCGACACCATGATGGGGACCGTGGTCTTTGATGTCCCGGCCTCCAGCAAGACCGCTGATTACCAACTACAGATCGATACCAGCAATGCCCTTAAAAGCGGAGGCAAGTTGCTGCTCGATCTAAAGGTGATCTTGGCCAAGTAGAGGGGCCGGTGATTCGACTGCTGGTCGCCGTTCAACTCGCTCCGAGGCCACCATTTTAAGAAGTGAGAAAGAGAAACGGTGGAGTCGAAAACAGCCGGGGATAAACGCCCGGCTGTTTTATTCTTATCATCTCGAAAGTGCCTTTGCCACCTGCGAGTTTGGCCGCCATGATTGCAGGAAATGGAGCTATGGGAGTGTTATCGCCCAACAGCCAGCACGCCGCTAAAACCGGGCCAGGATTCCCAGCCACCCGCAAGTCAGGAGCAGACCCAGGATGACCAGGAGAATCCCCCCTGCCATCTCAAAATAGCGGGTATAGCGGACCAGGACGCGGAGCCTGTTACGCAAGGTATCGAGGCTCAAGGCCGCGGCCAGAAAGGGGAGAGCCAAGCCGAGCGAGTATGCGGCCAACAAGATTGCGCCTTGGAGCGCACCGCCTTTTACGCCGGCTAGCATCAGGATGCTCCCGAGCACCGGTCCGAGGCAGGGCGTCCAGCCCAGGGCAAAAACCATCCCGATGACCAGGGCGGCCGGGGCCGATCCCCCGGACGGCATGCCCAGGCGGCGCTCGCGGTAAAGCGGCGCGAGGCGCAGGATACCCAACTGGTGCAGGCCGAGGAGGATGACGGCCACGCCGCCGATCCTGCCCAAAAGAGGCCTGTGCGCACGGAGCAAGCCGCCCAGGGTCGAGGCGGCCAGACCGAGGAGGATGAAAACCGACGTGAAACCCAGTATGAAAAGAGCCGCCCGCCAGACGGCCCGCCACCGTCCCTCCCCGCCCGCGGTCAGAACCGCGAGGTAGGCGGGGACGAGCGGCAGGACGCATGGGGAAAGGAAGGAAAGAAGGCCGGCGAACAGGGCGCCGAACGGTGATACATCCATGCCGAACACCTCCGGCGGCAATGGTTTTACGCCCGTTCGACAGCGGGCCGGGTCAGCGGAGCAGGCGTTGCACTTTGGCGCGGAGCGCGGCGTCTGTCGTGCCGCCGATCACGATGTCCCGCACCACGCCACGGCCATCCAAAATATAGGTGGCGGGAATGGCATAGACGCCATAGGCCGAGGCCGTCTTGCCCGCGCCGTCCAGCAGGACCGGGTAGGGCATGGCCTCCTTCGTGGCAAAGGCCTTGACCGTAGCCCGCGCTTCCTTGAGATTGACGGCCAGCACTGTTACGCCCCGTTTCTTGTACGCCCGGTAAAAAGCGTTCAGCTCGGGCACTTCGCGCCTGCACGGGGGGCACCAGGTGGCCCAAAAGTTGACGAGCGTCACGCGGTGCGCCCGAGTGACCTCGGCCAGGGAATAAACCTTGCCGTCCAGTCCGGGCAGGCTGAAACGCGGGGCATGCGCACCGATCCCTGGCGATCCCTCCGCCAGGCCGAGGATGGCTGATACCGCGATCGCGATCCCCAGAAGCAGTCCCAGCCGGATCATGTTTTTCTTCCCGCGCATCGGGCATCCTCCTACCATACGGTGTAGGGTACAAGCTATTCTACCATTCCCCATGCATCCCCGTCAATGCCGGCCTAACGCCGGGCTCTCCGGGCCGAATCTCGCGGACGGGGCGAAAGAGGGGCCCGTCAGCCCGCGGGCCGCCCGTTATCCCTGCCCGCCGCCGTACCGGTAGAGGCGCTCGCCCGCCTCCCTGACCAGGAACAACCCCTCGTCCTCGCGGCCCGCCCAGTCCTCCGGGCGGATGCTGCGCGGATCGCGGTAGGCGAGGTTGATGCGCCGGCAGCGCTCCTCCGGGATAGCCGTGGCCAGGACGACGTTGATGCGCGGCTCCTCCCGCCCGCCGCTGAAACTGCCCGTGCCCTTGACGTGGGTCGAATGGGCCTTGATGCGCCCCGGCACGGCGCGAAACCTCTCCGCCTGCGCGAGGAAGTAGTCGCGCACGTGGTAACCCACCTCGTCGATCAGGCGGCCGTGCGTGTAAGAGACTTCGCGCAGATGGGGGGCGTAAACGATCAGCTCGCCGCCGTCCTCCACGATTCCGTCAAGCTTGTAGGCTGCCTTGGCCGCGGTCCAGAGATCGTCGTAGCGGGTATGCGCCATGCCCAGGACGCTCCGGTAGCGCCGCGGCAGGTCGTGGATGTGCAGGCGGGAGGAGAGATCGGCCGCCGCCCGCCAGGACGATTCGTCCGGCCCGGCAAAGATGCCCCGCGGGCCGCCGTCGCCCATGACCACGTTGAAAAAAACGCGCGCCACGGGCAGCAGCGCGGCCGCCTCGTCCAGCAGGGCGCGGACGGGGGTGTCCCGTCGGCCGATGATCCCTGGGATCGTGAGCAAGGCGCCCAGCCAGTGGAGAAAATCGATCATGCCCTCCCCGGCGAGGCCGGGGAAGAAATACTTGCTGCCGCCGGAGAAACCCACGACCTCGTGGGGGACGACCGGGCTCAGGACGAGCAGGAGATCGTAAGCCAGGACCAGGCTGTTGATCTCAACCGGCACATCCTCCGCCAACAAGCCGCCTGTAATGGCCGCCGTCCGCTCCGCGGGGATGGTGCCGATCCGGGACAGGCGGGCCGGATCGTCCCAGACGTGATCGTAAACGCGGCAGGCCGCATAGCGTTCCCGGTATTCCTTTTCGCCGAGGCCCAACAGGGCGAGCCGGCGCTCCCGGCCGAGCGGCGGATGGGTGCCCGAGGCCACGAGGCAATCGAGCGTACCGCCTCCTCCGGTGACGATCCGGTAAAAGGCCCGGAAAAACGCGGGCACGGGAGCGGTGCGGGTCAGATCGGGCAGCACGGCCAGGATCTTGCGGCCGGCCAGGGATTCCCCGGCCAGCGCCTCCGCCACCGCCGCCTCGATCTGGATTTCTGTAAGCGCTGCGTCATCGCCCGTCACGGCGAGCATCACCCGGTCCCCCCGCTCTTTTCCCTGCTCTCTGTCCAATCCGTGTGGAATACGCCCTTCCGGTCGATTCGCCTGTAGGTATGGGCGCCGAAATGGTCGCGCTGCGCCTGGAGCAGGTTGGCCGGCAGCCTTTCGGAACGGTAGCCGTCGTAATACGCCAGCGTGGCGGCGCCGCAGGCGAGTGGCACGCCCAGGCGCGCCGCTTCCGCCACCATCACGCGCAGAGCCGCCTGGCCCCCTTCCACCACGCCGGCAAAGACGGGGGCGAGCAGGAGATTGGGGATGCCGGGCTCCTCCCGCAGGGCCTGCCGGATCTCCTCCAGCATGCGCGCGCGGATGATGCAGCCGCCCCTCCAGATGCGGGCGATCTCCGCGAGGGGCAGACCGTAGCCGTACGCCCGCGACGCCTCGGCGAGGAGGGCCATACCCTGCGCATAACACGCAAGCATACCCAGGCCCAAGGCCCGCCTCGCCACGGCCGCCATCTCGCGCCGCCCGGCGCCGCCGGCCCCGCGCGGCCCGGGCAGCCTGCCGGACGCCTGCACGCGCTCCTCCTTGAGGCCGGAGAGGATGCGCGCCTCGACCGCCGCGGCCAGGGTCGGCACAGCTACGCCGAGATCCAGGGCGCTCTGGGCGGTCCACTTGCCCGTGCCTTTCTGCTCGGCGTGATCCAGGATCAGGTCCACGAGCGGCAGGCCGGTCTCCGGATCCATCCTGCCCAGCACCAGCACGGTGATCTCGAGCAGGAAAGAGCTCAACTCAGCCTCCTGCCAGCCGGCGAGGAGGCCGCGGATCTCTTGTGTCGTCATGCCCAGGCCGCGGCGGAGGAAATCGAAGGTCTCGCAGATCAGCTGCATGATCCCGTATTCGATGCCGTTGTGCACCATCTTGACGAAATGACCTGCTCCACCCGTGCCCATGTACGCGCAGCAGGCTTCGCCTCCGGCCTCGGCCGCGATCCGGGTCAGGATCGGCGCGGCGAGGGAGTATGCCTCGGCTCTGCCGCCCGGCATGATGCAGGGTCCCCGCAGGGCGCCCTCCTCGCCCCCGCTGATCCCCGCGCCGAGATACAGGACGCCGGCGGCCCGCAGCTCCTCCTCCCGCCGCGCGGTCTCGGCGAAATGCGAGTTGCCGCCGTCGATCACCAGATCCCCGGGCCGCAGACGCGGGCGTAGTTCCGCGAGGACCGCGTCCACGGCCGCGCCGGCCGGGACCATGACCAGGACGCGGCGGGGCGTCTCGAGCGCGTCCAGGAGACGCTCCCATCCCCCGCAGACCTCGACCGGCAACCCTTTTGCCTGGGCCAAGAGCTGCTCCCCTTTTTTGGCATCCAGGTCCAAGCCCGCCACCCCGATACCGTGTCGCGCCATGTTCAGGGCCAGGTTCCGCCCCATGACGCCCAAACCCACGATGCCGATCTGCCGCGGCAAAGAAACCCCTCCTCTCGCAAAGGAAACCTTGCCTCCATATGGGACTTTACGGATGCCGCTCCGGCCGCCGGCCGTTTGCGCCGCCAGCCGGTCATACGCCGGAGAACGCCGAGAACCCCCCGTCGATCGGGATCACGGCACCGGTTACGAAAGCTGACGCCTCCGAAGCGAGCCACACAGCCGCGCCCGCCAAATCCTCAGGCGCGCCGAACCTGCCCATCGGGGTATGGGCCAGGATCGCCCTGCCCCGGTCCGTGAGCCCGCCGGTTGCTCGATCGGTCAGGAGGTAGCGGTTCTGCTCCGTGAGGAAAAAACCCGGGGCGATGGCGTTGACGCGGACTCTCGGGTTAAAGTTTTGCGCGACGTAGACGGCGAGCCACTGCGTAAAGTTGCTGACCGCAGCCTTGGCGGCGGAGTATCCCGCCACCCTGGTCAGGGGGCGGAAACCGTTCATGGAGGAGATATTGATTATGGATGCGCCGCATGGTTTCTCCGCCATGGCCCTGCCGAAGACCTGCGCGGGGATGATGGCGCCCGCGAAGAGGTTCAGGCCCACGACCCTTTCCAGGGCCGGCAGAGGCAGGTCAAAGAAGGCCACCTCGTCCGAGGCGGTCGCCTCCCTGATGTTGCCGCCCACAGCGGACAGGAGGACGTCCGGCGCGCCCCAGGCCGAACGGATCTCCTCCCGGCAGGCCTCCAGCTCCGCGGCGCGCATGGCATCCGCCTGCCAGGCGCGGGCTTCGCCGCCGCCCCGCGCGATCTCCTCCACCGCGCGGCATGCCGCGTCACCGTTCAGATCAACCACCGCCACCCTCGCCCCCGCGGCGGCCAGACCCTTGGCCATGGCGGCGCCCAGGACCCCGCCGCCGCCCACGATTACCGCCGTCTTGCCGGACAGACAGAACCCGCCCACGGGAGATCACCCCTTTGCCCTTCGCAGCGATGCCTGCGCGCATGACATGAGATGTATGCATCACGATCCTAGCCGTAGCGACCCGTCGCTGTCAAGCGCACCTGCTCGTGGCGAATTTGATCGCTATCATAACGGCTCCGGCCGGTCGCGGGATATACTTGGGTTAAATCAAGGTTGGAGGGATGAGCAATGAACGTCATTCATCGTACATCCCCGGCGCAATTCTCCCCGCGCGGCCTAGCCGCGCAAAAGCTGGTCGATCTGGAGGTCGCCGCCGTCACCAGGCTGGCCCTCAAGCCCCACGAAGCGGTGGCGCCGCACATCACCCCCGTCGACGTGCTCTTCTACATCGAGCTCGGCAGCGGTTCAGTGGGCATCGGCGGCGAGGAGGAAGAGGTGGCCGAGGGCGATCTCGTCGTCAGTCCAAAGGAAATCCCCCACGGGCTCAAAGCCGGCCCGGACGGTATGACGCTGCTCGTCATCAAAGTGCCGCGGCCTTGAAACGCCGGGCCTTGCCGGGCCCGGCGCAGGGCCGGGAGACGTAGAACCAAATCTCAAAGCGAGGTGTCTGTCGTGTACTGTCATCAATGCGCCTGGACTCCCCGGGGTGGTTGTGTGAAAGAGGGTGTTTGCGGCAAGACGGAGGACCAGGCAAGCCTCCAGGACATCATCCTCCTGGGGCTCAAGGGAGTCGCCGCCTACGCGGTGCATGCCCGGGAACTCGGCCAGACGGATCCCGGGATCGACGCCGTCATAGAGCGCGGCCTATACCTGACGCTCACCAATGTCAATTTCAACCTGGACGAACACCTTACAATGGCCATGGATGTGGGCCGGGCCGCGGTCAGGGTCCTCGACCTGCTGGATCACGCGCATACCGCCCGCCTTGGCGTGCCGTCGCCGGTGCGGGTGACCGAGGACAAGATCGAGGGGCACTGCATCCTCGTGACCGGCCACAACCTCCTCGCACTGGAGGAATTGCTCAAGCAGTCCGAGGGCAAGGGAGTCAACGTCTATACCCACTCGGAGATGCTCCCGGCCCACGGTTACCCGGGCTTGCGAAAATACGCGCATCTCAAGGGCAATGTGGGCAAGGCCTGGCATGACCAGCGCAAGGTGTTCGCCGAGTTCCCCGGGGCCATCCTGGTCACGACCAACTGCGTCATGCCCATCCGGGACGGGTACGCCGACCGGACCTTTACCTACGACGTGGTCGGGCTCGAAGGCGTGCGCAAGATCGAGGGGAACGACTTTGCGCCCCTGATCCGAAAGGCCCTCTCATTGCCGGAGGCGAACCGCGACTCGGACCGGACACTCCTGACCGGCTTTCACCACGAGACAGTCATCGGCATCGCTCCGCAGATCCTCGAGGCAGTCAAGGCCGGCAGGATCAGGCGGTTTTTCGTCATCGCGGGCTGCGACGCGCCTGGCCCGGGGGGCGAGTACTACCGCCGGCTGGCGCAGCTCGTCCCGGAGGACTGCGTCATCCTGACCACCTCGTGCGGCAAGTACCGCTTCAACGATCTGGACTTCGGCGAGATCGGTGGGATATCGCGTTATATCGACCTGGGCCAGTGCAACAATTCCGGTTCGGCGGTCAAGATCGCGTTGGCGCTGGCCGAAGCCCTGCATGTGGGACTCTCCGATCTGCCGCTCTCGATCGTGCTCTCCTGGTTCGAACAGAAAGCCGTGGCCATCCTCCTCGGGCTCTTCAGCCTCGGCGTGCAGAACATCTACATCGGCCCCAGGCCGCCGGAGTTCGTCTCGCCCGGGGTCGTAAAGGTGCTTCAGGAACGTTTCGGGCTCAGGCTGACCGGGGATCCCGAGCGCGATCTCGCGGCCATGCTGGGCTAATGGCGTGCCCGTGAAGGAAAAAAGGCCCGCGCGTGGAACAGACTAGGGTAAAAACGCAGGGGATGTGATCCTACTTGCAAGACGCCAGAGTCGTGCTCATCACCGGCGCCTCAGCGGGCATCGGCGCTGCCATCGCCTGCCGCCTGGCCCGCGATGGATACCGCGTCTTTGGCACCACGCGGCGCCTGGAAAACCTGGCCAATTCCCCCCCCGAGCTCCTGGCCGCCGCCGCGACCGAGGCCGCGCCCCTTCAGCCGGCCTCCGGGCGGTACCCGATCCGCATGCTCGAATTGGACGTAACCGATCAGGGCTCGGTGGATCGCTGCGTCGCTCGGGTCCTAGCCGAGGCGAGCCGGATCGACGTGCTCGTGAACAACGCCGGCTGGAACGCCTTCGGGCCGCTCGAGGAGTTCCCCGTCGCCAAGGCCGAGGAACTCTTCCAAACCATCTATTTCGGCGCGCTCAGGATGATGCGGGCTGTCACGCCCGGCATGCGCTTGCGCGGCGCGGGCCTCATCCTGAACATCAGCTCCATCGCCGCGCGCGCCGTAATCCCCTTCCAGGTGCATTACTCCGCGGCCAAGGCGGCCCTCAATTCGCTCTCCTTCGGGCTTTACCAGCAGCTCCGGCCGTTCGGCGTCCGCGTGGTGTCTCTCGAACCCAGCGATATACGAACCAGGACGAACGAGGTAACCGTCTTCGGACAAGTCGCAGATTCGCCGTACAAGCCCTGGACCGACCGGTGCTGGCGGACGATCGAGGAAAACATGGCCAAGGCGCCCGACCCGGCGCTGGTTGCCGCCAAGGTCTCGCGGATTATGCGCGCCCGCAGGCCGAAACCCCTCTACACCTGCGGGTCGTTCTTGCAGCGCATCGCCCCGGGTGTTTTCCGCTTTCTCCCCAAGTCCCTCGAGCTCTGGCTGACTCGTGTCTTTTACGGACTGTAACCCGGAACGTCCAGCGTTACCTTAACTTGCAAACCCTGCATCGCCCCGTCCAGCATCTCCACTGGTCCGGGGCTTTTTTGCGCCCATATCAGGGGATCCTAAGCACAGGCCGAAAGAAAGGAGGGAGTAGAATGGCTGCCGGATCCAACAGCCGAAACGTGCCCGTGGTCCTCGAGGCGCGCCAGGCCCTGCAGCGGTTCCGCGACGAGATCGCTAATGAGCTCAACATCGATACCTCGAAGATCGTCGGCGGATACTGGGGCTGGATGCCTTCCAGGGACACCGGGGCGGTGGGCGGACATATGGTCAAGCGCATGATCGAGGCCGCGGAGCGTTCCCTGATCGAACAGTCCACGGCCAACATCAAGGCCGGTTTCACCACCGGGCTGCAAGGCAAATAACCCAGCGCAAGGGCGCGCGTAGCAAAGCCCGTTTCCGGGGCTTTGCTACGCCCCCGCGCCGCGTCCCGCGGCCGCCGTTTCGGTCGCGGGCGCCCGCGCGGGGATGGTCCGCGCCACCTGCAGGCGGCCGTTGAGGCCGTCCACCGTCACCGCGTCCACGGTGAGTAGGGCCGGGCGTTCGCCGCTCCCGCGCCGCCAATATTGCAGCATTACGGTATAAGGGACATCCTCGCCGCTGGCCAGGCCCCGCAGTCCGGCCGCACCCGTCGTGCCGGCGTCCTCGAGCAGCGAACCCCGGATTTCGCGCAGGGAGGCCCGATGATCGTGGCCGTGCAGGAGGACCGGGGCCTTGCCGATGAGCCCGCCAAGCAGGGCTGGGTTGTGCGCGGCGACGAGGTCCGGCTTGTCCTTCATTCCCCGCCAGAGGGCAAAGAGGCGTTCCGCGGCCAAGCGAAGCTCGTCCCCGCCGGCGATCGCGCTCAGCGGCTCGCGCGACGACGGGTCCGGCGCAGCAAGGATCCTGAGCCCCCGGATCTCGATCGGTTCGCCGCCGGCGATGCGCACGTTGCCGAGTTCTTTTAGGGCCTGTACGGTCGCGGGGGAATCGTGGTTGCCGGAGACGAAGACGTATGGTACCCCGAGGCCGCCGATCTCCGCGTACACGCCGCTCTCGAACGTCGAGCCGTAGTCGGTGAGGTCGCCCGTGTCGATCACGAGGTCCACTTCAAAGTTCCTGACGAGGGATTTGATCAGGCCGAAGGCCGCGCGGTTGTTGTGGATGTCCGAGACGTGGAGGACGCGCAGGTCGTCGCCTGGCTCGGACATTGGCGCGCCCGTCTCGCCTTGCTCCAGGAGGCGGGGCAGATTCTCGGCCATGGCCTCGAACGCGCTGCCCAGCCGGTCCAGCCCGGCAAGGGACTCGGTGAGGACGGACATGATCCAGGGCGCGGACGCGAGCACCCCCTCGTAGCGGGGCTGGCGCAGGCGATCCAGGTCGTAACCCGCGTAGGCCGCGCCGAGCAGCGCCGCGCAGGACGCGGCGCCCAGCGCGAAGGCGCCGAGCGCGGGCAAGAGGCGCAGGCGCGCGCGGCGCAGGACGGCCAGGGTCGCCGCGCCGCCGAGGCCCGCCAGCATAACAGCCAGGAGGGCCGTGCCAAGCGCGGCCCGGCGGGCGCGCTCCTCCGTGCCGGCCAGGACCGCGGCACGGAGATCGCGCCCGTCTCCCATCTCGCGCAAAAGCACCGGTGTGACGCCCCGCAGCTCGAGCTGGAGCCGGACCGGGGCCCAATGGGTGCGCGCGTAAGCCGTGCCGAGGGGGGGCAGGCTGAGACGGGTTTCCCCCTTCACGAACAGCCTGATGTTGGCGGCGTATCTCATGCCGCCGTCGCTGAACTCCGCGTCGGCAAAGGTGTTGACCGCGGCCGCGGCGCCCGCCACACAGAGCAGCGCGGCGAGGATCGTGCGAAGCGGGGCCGGGAGGTTCTTGCGCATGATCTTCACCACCCCGGCCCCATCTTACCATGCCGCGGGCGCGGCATCAGGCTCCAGATATCTGGGGTTGCTGGACGAAGCCGCCATCGGCCTTGGGGGTGAAGGCGCGGTTTTCCATTAGATTGCGTTCCGGTATCTCTTCACTTGTTTCAGGCCCCATACCAGTCGACATTGACGGCTTCCCTGCCGTGGGCAGCGATAAATTCGCGCCTCGGCTCCACCTTGTCCCCCATGAGCAGGCTGAAGATCTGGTCCGCCTCGATGGCGTCCTCCAGGGTCACCTGTAGCATGGTTCTGGTGGCCGGGTTCATGGTCGTCTCCCAGAGCTGCTCGTAGTCCATCTCGCCCAGACCCTTGTAGCGCTGTGTCTCACGGATGTTCTCCTTGCCCAACCTCGCCACGATCTGTTCCAATTGCTTGTCGCTGTAAGCGTAATGGTGCTCTAGCTTTTTTTTGCCCGCCGTCACGCGGTAGAGTGGGGGCTGGGCGATGTAAACGTGCCCGTTTTCCACCAGGGGCCGCATGTAGCGGTAGAAAAAGGTCAGGAGCAGCGTCCTGATGTGCGAGCCATCGATGTCCGCGTCGGCCATGATGATGATCTTGTGGTAGCGGAGCCTGGCGAGGTCGAAATCCTCTCCTACGCCCGCCCCAAGGGCGATGATGACGGGCTCTAGTTTTTGGTTTTTCAACACCTCGTCGCGGCGGGCGCGCTCCACGTTCATCATCTTGCCCCAGAGGGGCAGGATGGCCTGAAAATTGCGGTCGCGGCCCTGCTTGGCCGAGCCGCCGGCCGAGTCCCCCTCCACGATGTAAATCTCACAGAGGGCTGGATCGGAGATGATGCAGTCCGCCAGCTTGCCCGGGAGCGAGGTGACCTCCAGCGCGTTTTTGCGCCGCGTCAACTCCTTGACCTTGCGCACTTCCTCACGGGTTCTGGCGGCGAGGAGGCATTTCTCCACGATCTTCCTGGCGGCGATGGGGTTTTCCTCGAGAAACTCCGCCAGGCCCTCGGAGACCACGGATTGGACCAGCCCCGCGATTTCGCTGTTCCCCAGCTTGGTCTTGGTCTGCCCCTCGAACTGGGGTTCGCGCAGCTTGACGCTGATGACGGCCGTCAAGCCCTCGCGCACGTCGTCGCTGCTGAAGTTCTGGTCCTTCTCCTTGAGCAGCGCGTTCTTGCGGGCATAGTCATTGATCGTCCGCGTCAGCGCGGCGCGGAAGCCCGAGAGATGGGTGCCGCCTTCCTGAGTATTGACGTCGTTGGCAAAGCTGAAGACGTTCTCCACGTAAGTGTCGTTGTATTGCAGGGCCGCCTCGACCGTGACCTCCCTGTCCCTGATCTCGCGGCTGATGGAAATAATCTCCTTGTGCAGGGCGGTCTTGTTCTTGTTGAGGTATTCCACGAACGAGACGATGCCCCCCTCGTAGCTGAAGACGTCCGTCTTGCCGAGCCGCTCGTCGGTCAGGGTGATGGTGAGCCCCTTGTTCAGGAAGGCCTGTTCCCGCAGGTAGTTGTAGAGAGTTTCGTAATTGAACTCGGCCGTCTCGAAGATCTCCGCGTCGGGCTTGAAGGTCGTCGTCGTGCCCGTCCCCTCGACCGGACCCTCATCCCTGACCTCGGTCACGGGCACACCCCGCTCGTAACGCTGGTAATGGATCCTGCCGTTCTGGCGGACCCTCACCTCCAGCCACTCGGAGAGGGCGTTGACGACGGAGACACCCACGCCGTGCAGGCCGGTTGAGTATTTGTAGGCGTTGCCGCCGAACTTGCCCCCGGCGCCCAGCACCGTCATGGCCACTTCCAGGGCGGAACGCCCCGTTTCGTGCATGCCGACCGGCATGCCCCGGCCGTTGTCGCTGTTGGTCAGGCTGCCGTCCGCATGGACGACCACGTCGATCCGGTCGCAGAAACCCGCCAGGGCTTCGTCGATGCTGTTGCTGACGACCTCGACCACGAGGTGATGCAAGCCGCGCGCTGATGTGCTGCCAATATACATGCTCGGCCTCTTGCGCACGTGCTCCATGCCGTCGAGCACCTGGATCTGAGCCGCGTCGTAATTTGCCTGCATGTGATCGATGTCTTCCATCTCGTGCCCACCTCATGTCATGTCGCTCGGGATAAACTCCCGGGGTGTCATTCAGTCAAGCCGGATAAGGAACTCCGCCCTTTTCTTGAGCGTGCTCGAGGAGATCGGCGAGAGGTATACCTCCTCGGGCGTGATTACAATGGACTTGATCTCCTCACCCACGGCCTTGGCCGCCTTGTCCGCCCGCCTCAGATCCGAGGGGCCGATGCGGGCGGCATCCCTTTTTTCCGTGTTCAAAATGGCAATGACGTCCCTGGTGCGTACGATGGTGTTCCCGCCCAGGTGCAGGAACATGGCTATCCCCTCCGCTTTTCTATTCTTCCGCCATCAGGGGCCGATCGTCTATTCTGCCTTGGGTGGTTTTGCGCCGCTGCAACCCGGGCCGCCCAGGCCCTGGCGGCGCGCAAAAAAGCCGCGGCCAGATCGGGATCGGGGATGCCCCCGGCCAGGCGGCGGAGTTCCTCCTCCCGCGCGGCGGGGAGAGCGGCGGCCTCCGGTTCCGCGTCGCGCGGTTCCACGCGCGGCGGCGGGATCTCGGCCACCTGCACGCGCACTCGCCTGAGGGTCCGGTTCCCGAGCAGCCCGCGGTAGCGGGCCAGGATCTCTCCGGACATGAGGGACAGCTGGTGGGCGAGGACGGGGTTGTCCGTGCGCACGATGAGCTCGCCCTCCCTGACCGGGCCGGCCTGCGTCACGCGGGCGATCTCCGGGCCGACGACGCGCGGCCACAAATCGGGTGCCAGTCCCTGCCGCAGACGCACCGCCAGGCCCATCCTCTTCGTGGCCTTGTCGAGCAAAACCCCCACCCGCACCGGCTTCGTTCCCCTCACGCCCCTCTGGAGACGCGGCCCCCGTCCACGCGGTATCTTTCGGCCTCGCGCGCCAGCGACCCGAATTCCTCAGCATCGGCTGAAGTGATCAGGGTCTGCCCGGCTCCGGCCAGCAGCGACAATAGCGCGCGGCGGCGTTCGTCATCCAGCTCCGACAAGACGTCGTCCAGGAGAAGAATCGGCTGCCCGTCTCCCGTGGTCCGCAGGAAATCGAGGGCGGCGAGTTTCATGGCCAGCGCCGCGGTGCGCTGCTGCCCCTGCGAGCCGAACGAGCGCAGATCGTGGCCGGTGACGAACCTGATAGAGAGGTCGTCCCGGTGCGGGCCGGCCACCGTCACGCCGCGGCCGATCTCCTCCGCTTCGCGGGCGGCCAACTCGCGTGCGAGACGGTTGCGCAGATCGATCTCCTCCGTGACGGGATCGCGGCCGCCCAATCTGTAGATCAGCTCGATCTGCTCCGTCCCTCCCGTCAGCCGGCGATGGTAGCCGGTGGCCAGCGGCGCCAGGGCCGAAAGAGCCCGCAACCTGCCGCCAATCAACCCGATCGCCCGGTCGAGCAGGCTTTCATTCCAGACCTGGAGCTCCCCCCTGCCGGCTAAGCCGTCCCTGATCCTGCGCAGCACCTGGTTGCGCTGGGCCATGGTCCGCTGGTATGCGTAAAGGTCATGCCTGTACTGGGGATTGGTCTGGCCCAGGTAGAGATCGAGGTAGGCGCGCCTGTACTCCGGTCCTCCCTTTAGGAGCTGCAGATCGTCGGGGGAAAAGAGGACGACACCGACCCGGCCGAAGATATCCCACGCCCTTTTCAAGGGCATACCGTTCTGGCGGATCACCTTTTCCCCGACGCTCACGAAATACTCCGTGACAAGTTCGGCGCCGTCCGCGCCGTGGAAAACGCCCGTGATCTTGAAGGACGCGGATCCATGGCGGATCATTTCGAGATCGGCGGCCGGCCTGAACGACTTGCCGACGGCCAAGAGGTAGACGGCCTCGAGGAGGTTCGTTTTGCCCTGGGCGTTTCTGCCGAGGAAGATGTTCACGCCGGGCGCGAAAGAGATCTCCTCCTGCCGGTAATTGCGGAATTCACGCAGGCAAAGGGTGTCGAGCCTCAAACTACTCCTCTTTCCCGCGCCCGGCGCAAAGGAGTATTTCCTCACCATCTCCCACCGTGACCCTGTCCCCCGCCCGCAGCCGCCTGCCGCACCTCGTCTCCCGCCCCCCGTTCACCGTGACGAGGCCCTCGGCCACGAGAACGCGCGCCTCACCGCCGGTCCCCGCCAGTCCCGTCCATTTTAGGAACTGCACGAGGCCGATCTCCTCCGTGCGCAAAAAGACCTCCCTCATCACTCTAGACCGCGACCTGGTACGGCATGACGATATACTGGTACCCGTCACCCTCCACCGTCTTGAGCATCGCCCTGTCGGTGGGTCCGGTAAAGGAAAACCTCACCCGCTCCGCGGAGACGACCCTTAGGAAATCCTGCAGGTATTGCGGGGAAAAGACGATCTGCAGCTCGTCCCCTGTGGCCATGACGCCCAATTCCTCGAATGTCTGCCCGACCGCCGCGTCGTCGGCGCGCAGGTAGAGCATGCCGCCGCTGATGGTCATCTTGACGGTATCCGTGACGAGCGCCGCGCGTTCCAGGGCCGCGGCGAGCGCCTCGCGGTTGACGACCATCTCCGCCACGAAACTCTTGGGTATAACCTGTTCGTACTGGGGAAACTCGGCCTCCACCAGGCGGGTCGAGAAACTGACGCCGCTCGCGCTAAAGAAAGCCTGTTTGCCTCCTATGAGGACCGCGACCTCTTCCTCGGCGTCCCCGCTGAAGATGGCCGTGACTTCGCGCAATGCCCGCACGGGAATGAGCGCCCGCGTCGGATGGGTGATACCTCCCTCCGTCTCGCGCATGGCCAGCCGGTTGATGTCCGTGGCCACCAGCCTGAGGCGATCATGCTGGAGATCCCAGAGAATGCTGGAGAGAAAGGGACGGGAATCCTCGCTCAGGGTGGCGAAGATCGTCTGCCGGATCATCTCCCGCAACTGCGCGGCCGGGAGCCTGATCTCGGCGCCCTCGGAGGGAGCGGGCAGAGACGGGAACTCCTCGCTCGGCATCATGGGCAGCTGGATGCTGGCCTTGGCTGAATCCACGCGCACGCTCTTGTTGGCCTCGTCGACCGCCACTTCCAATTGGCCGGGTGGCAGCCGCTTGGCAAACTCGGTGATGGTCTTGCCGCTCACGACCACCGTGCCCGGCGTATTCACCGCGGCCGGCAGGACGCATTCGACCGCCACCTCGAGATCGGTCCCGCGCGCCCAGAGCTTGCCCTCCTCCGCCGTGAGCAGGATCCCGGTCAGGATGGGCAGGGTGGAGCGTTGGGCAACGCCCCTGGCGACGAGCTGCAAGGCCCGGGAAAGCTCGTCCTGCTGACATGTCAATCTCATGCACATCCCCCCGCCTAATTCTATCATAAGATATTGAGACGAGGAATAAGATTCAAGATCCGTAGCCGTCGTCGTAGGACCGGTGGGTATGTGGAAAAGGGGTCGGGGCTTTTTTGGACGGGCAAGAAAGACCGGGGAAAGGATGGGGACATCCCAACGGCATGTCCACTTTTCCCCGGTCGTAACATATCCACTTCAGAGGTTGCGTTTCATTCCCGCAGCCGCGCCATGATATCCTTGATGATCTTTTCCACCGACGGATCTTCCTTGGTGAGGGCGCTTATTTTTTCGCAGGCGTGAATGACCGTGGTATGATCGCGCCCCCCGAACTGTTCGCCGATCTTGGGCAGGGAGGCCTCCGTCAATTCCCTGGAGATGTACATGGCGATCTGCCTTGGCAGCGTCACAACCTTCGTGCGCCGGTGAGCCTTCATCTCATCCAGCCCGATCTGGAAAAAGTCAGCAACCACTTCCTGGATCATGGGGATGGTGATCTTGCGCTGGTTCGTTTTCTTCGTGTCCTTGAGTACCTCGTCAGCCAAATCCCGCGTCAGTTCCCGGTTGTTGAACGAGGCGTATGCCACGACGCGGATGAGCGCGCCTTCCAATTCCCTGATGTTCGAGTTGATCTGATCCGCGATGTAGTATACCACGTCGTCCGGGAGCCGCCAGTTGTCGGCCGCGGCCTTCTTGCGCAGGATGGCGATGCGCGTCTCGAGTTCGGGCGCCTGGATGTCCGTGATGAGACCTGATTCGAAACGCGAGCGGAGGCGGTCCTCGAGGCCGGGTATCTCGCGCGGCGGCCGGTCGCAGGAGATGACGATCTGGCGGTTGGCCTCGTACAGCGTGTTAAAGGTGTGGAAGAACTCCTCCTGGGTTCTCTCCTTGCGCCCCAAAAACTGGATGTCGTCGACGAGGAGCACGTCCACGCTGCGGTATTTCTCCCGGAACGTGGCGGTGTTCTTGTTCATGATGCCGTTGATGATGTCGTTGGTAAAGCGTTCCGAGGTTACGTAGATGACCTTGGCCGACGGCTGGTGCTCGAGGACGAAATGCCCGATGGCGTGCATCAGGTGGGTCTTGCCGAGGCCGACGCCCCCGTAGATGAAGAGGGGGTTGTACGATTTGCCGGGCGCCTCGGCCACGGCGAGCGAGGCGTTGTGGGCGAAACTGTTGCTCTCCCCCACGACGAAGTTTTCAAATGTATACCTGGGATTGAGAAAGAGCCTGCCCGGCCCCTGCTCGGCCTGGCGGCGCTGGGGGCGCGTCTCGTTCGCGGCGGCACGGTGATCCGCGTTGGGCAGAATGAAACGGATCTCGGGATCGGAGAGAAAGTACTCGCGCAGGACGGGGAGGAGAACCTGGACGTACCTGTTCTCCAGGACGCCGCGGGCAAAATCGTTGTCCACCTCCACGTAGAGGATCCCGTCCTCGTATGCGACGGCGCGTGTCGGCTTTAACCAGGTGTTGAAACTCGGCGCCCGGACCAGGGGAGCGACCGTTTCGAGCGTTTTTTGCCAGATCTCCGTGAGCTGTTCATCCATGGCATGAGGACCTCGCTTCCCCCGGATTCCCCATAGTTATCCCCAAGATTGTCCACAAGCTGTGGACAACCAGCGAACTCTTCCATGATACCAAATCCACCCCTTGGGGTCAATGAAGAGAGGATCGCTTCCAATTGAGCTAGAGGGAGGCTGTGCATAGTTTTGCGCCTCCGGCGCGGCTATTCTCTCCGTCTTCCGTCTGCGGATGGCAAGGCCTTTGCGCCTTGACAGGCACTGGGTCAACCATTATAATAATTGGGTGATTGTCCCGGACGTGCCGAGAGGGAAGATGCCGCATGAAAATGACCTTTCAACCGAACAACCTGCGCCGCAAGAAAGAACACGGTTTCAGGAGCCGGATGTCCACACCGGGCGGACGCAAGGTTCTCTCCCGCAGGCGGGCCAAGGGCCGCAAGGTTATCTCCGCTTGACGCCGGGCCGGGCCAGGCTGTGCAGGGCTGCCGATTTTGCGGCGGTATTCGCCAAGGGCCGGACCGCCGTCGATCCCGCGCTGGTCTTGCGCTGGCTGCCGGGCGGCGAATTGAGGACGGGGTTTTGCGTGGGTAAGCAGCTGGGCACGGCGGTCAGGAGGAACCGCATCAAGCGTTTGTTACGGGAGAGCTGGCGCAGGCTGGCTCCCCGGGCGGAAAACCCTGCCGACCTGGTCTTCGTGGCCAGATGCGGCGGGGTCCAATTTTCACTGGACGAGTGGACCGCCGTGATGGAAAAGCTGCTCGTCAGGGCCGGCATCGTCCCGCGCCGCGAAAGTGGTGAAAACGCATGAGGGCCGCGGTGATGGCCATGATCCGCCTGTATCAGGCCCTGCTCTCCCCCCTTTTGGGTTCGTCATGCCGGTTCGCACCGAGCTGCTCCGCCTATGCGCACGAGGCTGTGCGGAGGTACGGCTGCCTGCGGGGCGGTGCATTGGCCGTGCGCCGCCTGCTCCGCTGCCATCCCTTTGGCGGGCACGGTTACGATCCCGTACCGTAGCGCGTGTCCGGCGTCCGTTTAGCGAAAGCATAGGACTGGAAAGGTTGTGGTCGACATCTTCGGGTGGCTCAGCGAACTCATGGCCCAGATCCTCAAAGCTTTTTACAGCCTCATGCCGAGCTACGGCTGGGGGATAATCTTCCTCACCCTTCTCATGCGGCTGGTCCTTTTCCCCATCTCGATCAGCCAGGTCCGCTCCATGGAAAAGATGAAGGCCATTCAGCCCAAGCTCAAGGAGATCCAGGATAAATACAAGGACAAACCCGAGGAACTGCAGCGGCGGATGATGGAGACCTACCGCGAGAACAAGGTGAATCCGCTCGGCGGTTGCTTTCCCCTCCTGCTCCAGATGCCCTTCTTCTTTGCTCTCATCGGGCTCCTGAACAATCCCGCCAATTATGATATTAACCTGGCTAAAGAAATTTTCTTCGGCATTCCCCTGACGCAGGTAGGCAAGTGGGCCACGGTCTTCGGCGCCAGCCTCGGCAACCTCATCCTGGCGCTGCTCTCGGCCGCCACGACCTATTTGCAGCAAAAGGTCATGAGCCCGGCCCCGACGACCGGCGGGACTGCGGAGGGGGCCGGTTCGATGCAGACCACGTTCCTCTACATCGTGCCGCTGTTCTTCGGCTACATCACTTTTACCATGGCGGCCGCCATCGGCGTGTACTGGGTGGCCCTGAACGTGATCGGCATCGTCCAGCAGATCCTGATCGTGCGGTTCTTCATGCCGCCCGCCGCGCCCGCGGGGGAAGGCGGCGGGCAGACGCGGCGGAAGCCGTGATCCCGCGCGGTCCGCTTTCGAAATTCCGTTTCATCGCGAGGTGATGTAAGAATGCGCAGCGTGGAAAAGGTCGGCCGGACGAAGGAGGAGGCCGTACGCGCCGCCCTGAGGGAACTGGGTATTGGGCTCGACGAGGCCAGGGTGGAGATTGTCCGCGATGAGGCGAACAGCGGCTTTCTGGGGCTTTTGCAGAACAAGAAGGTCCGCGTCAAGGTCACCGCCACGGAGGACGTGGCCAAGACGGCGGCCCGCTTCCTCCGCGAGGTCCTCGTGGGCATGGAGGTCACGGCCAGGGTCGAGGTGCTGCACCGCGAGGATCAGGTCGTGCTGAACGTTACAGGCAGCGAGCTCGGCATACTCATCGGGCGCCACGGCCAGACGCTGGACGCGCTCCAGTACCTCGTCAATCTGGCCGCCAACAAGGGGATCGAGGAAAAACAGCGCATCGTCGTGGACGTCCAGGGGTACAGGCAGCGGCACGAGGAAAGCCTGCGCCGCTTGGCGTGCCATGCTGCCGACAAGGTCCGCCAGCAGCGCAGGAAGATCGTGCTTTCCCCCATGACGCCGCAGGAACGGCGCATCATCCACGTAACATTGCAGGACAATAAGGATGTCTTCACTTACAGCGAAGGGCAGGATCCTTTCCGCCGGGTGATCGTCTCTCCCCACGAGCCGGGGTGAGAACCGGCCGCAGGATATGACGTGCCGGGGGGCACGTTTTTTTACCTCGGGGGGTGGGCGCGCTGCGCGGGGAGACAATCGCCGCCGTCTCGACGCCGTGGGGGGAGGGCGGCATCGGCGTCATCAGGATCAGCGGCCCCGAGGCGCTGTCCGTGGCCGACAGCGTGATCCGGCTGCCGGGGGATGAGCGGGTTTCCAGCCTTCCGCCGCGGACCGTCCGGCTCGGGCGGGCGGTGGCGCCCGGCGGCGTGGAGATCGACGAGGCTGTCGTCTTTACTTTTCACGCCCCGCGGAGCTATACCAGGGAGGACCTGGTGGAGATTCAGGCGCATGGGGGGCGGGTTGTCCTGAGCCGCCTCCTCCAGGCCGTGCTCGATGCCGGCGCGGTATTGGCAGAGCCCGGGGAATTCACGGAGCGGGCGGTGCGAAACGGCCGCCTCAACCTGGTGCAGGCCGAGGCAGTGCTGGACTTGATCCGCGCCAAGACGGACGGGGCCGCGCGGGCCGCCCTGCGCCGGCTGGGCGAAGAGGGCGGGAAGAGGCTGGCCGCGATGGACGCGGAAGTCCTCTCCCTCCTTGCGGAGATCGAGGCCTGTCTGGATTTTCCCGAGGAGATCGAAACGCCGGCGGCCGCCGGCCTGGCAGCGCGGGCGCGCGGCATCATCGCGGAACTCGATGTGGCCCTTGCCCAAGCGGACAGGGGCCGCCTTCTGAACGAGGGCGCGACGGTGGCCATCGCCGGGCGGCCGAACGCCGGCAAGTCCAGCCTGCTCAATGCCCTGCTCGGGGAGGATCGCGCCATCGTGTCGCCGCTGCCGGGCACCACCAGGGACGCGGTGGCGGAGGAGGCAAACCTGGGCGGCATACCCGTGCGTCTCGTGGATACCGCCGGCCTGGGCCGCGCCGGGGGCGAGCTCGAGGCCATGGGCATGGCGCGGAGCCTCAAGGAGATCGGCGCCGCCGATCTCACGCTCCTGGTCCTGGACGGCGGCGCGGCCCTGACGCCGGAGGATCATGAGGCGGCAAAAGCGGTGGCGGACCGCGCCGGCATCGCGGTCGTCAACAAGGCGGATCTGCCGCGTCGTTTGCGAAAAGTACCTGAGCCCGTGCGCGGCTGGCCGCGGGTCACGGTTTCGGCCCTGACCGGCGAGGGGCTCGAAGGCTTGATCGAGGCCGTCGTGGAGGCGCTCGGGGGCCGGCCGGGAGAGGAGGCGCCGCTCCTCAGCCGGGCGCGGCAGATCGAGGCGGCGCAGGAGGCCAGGTCGGCGATGGGTGATTTTGCCGCCGGTCTGGCGCGCGGTATGACCCTGGACGTGCTGGCCGAGGATCTGCGCGCGGCCGCGGGGGCTCTGGGACGCCTCACAGGGCGCGCGCTCCAGCCTGAGTTGCTACGGGAGATCTTTGCCCGCTTTTGCGTGGGGAAATAGCCAGTCTTTATGCCGGCCGACCAGCACAACAATAAAAATCTAGGCCGGCATGAGACTTAGTCGCACAAACTCCTAGGTCACCGCAAAAAGGCGTATCGAAGGAGGGGGCGGTGACGCGCCGTTTTGACGTGCTGGTCATCGGCGGCGGCCACGCCGGCTGCGAGGCGGCGCTGGCGGCGGCGGGCATGGGCCTGGAGACGGGGCTCATCCTCCTCGATCTAGGCGACATCGCCTGGATGCCCTGCAATCCCTCGATCGGCGGCCCGGCCAAAGGCCACCTCGTCAAGGAGATCGACGCCCTGGGAGGCGTCATGGGCCGCGCGACCGACGCGACTTACCTGCAGATGCGGAGGCTCAACACGGGCAAGGGCCCCGCCGTCCAGGCCTTGCGGGCGCAGGTGGACAAGTACGCCTACCAGCGATGGATGCGCGCCGCGCTGGAGGGCAGCGAACGCCTTTGGCTCATGCAGGGGGAGGCCGTGGCTCTCCTCGTGGAGGGGGGCAGGGCCGCGGGCGTCCGCCTGCGGGGGGGCGAGGAGATCAGGGCGCGGGCTTTGGTGGTGACGACCGGCACCTTTCTCCGGGCCGTGGTCCACCTCGGACGCGAGCATTACAGGGCCGGCCCCCAGGGGCGCTCCCCAGCCGATGAGCTGGCGGCCTCCCTGTCGGCCCTCGGATTTGCGCTCCACCGGCTCAAGACGGGAACCCCGGCGCGGGTAAGGGGGCGCAGCCTGGACTTTGACGCCATGTCCCTCCAGCCGGGCGAGGCGGTGGATTACGGGTTCTCATCCTTTCATCCTCTGCGCGCCCGGGAACAGAAACCATGCTGGCTGACGTATACCCAGCCCGCCACCCACGCGCTCATCCGCGCCCACCTGGGCGAGACCGCCATGTACGGCGGGGAGATCAAGGGAGTTGGGCCGCGTTACTGCCCTTCCATCGAGAGCAAGGTCGTCCAGTTTCCCGAGCGCGAGCGCCACCAGGTCTTTGTGGAGCCGGAAGCGGAGGGGACGGACGAGTATTACCTCGCGGGGCTCTCGACCAGCCTGCCGCCGGCCCTCCAGCCCGAGATGCTGCGCACCATCCCCGGGCTGCAAAACGCGGAGATCGTCCGCCCCGGCTACGCCATCGAGTACGACGCAATCGACGCCACCGTGCTCCGCCCCTCCCTGGAAAGCCGGGAGATCGCGGGCCTGTATTTCGCGGGCCAGATCAACGGCACTTCGGGTTACGAGGAAGCGGCGGCCCAGGGATTGTTGGCCGGGATCAACGCGGCCCTGGCCCTGCGGGAGAAACCACCCCTCGTCCTCCGGCGCGACCAGGCCTATATTGGGGTGCTCATCGACGACATCGTCACCAAGGAAAGCCTGGAACCCTATCGCCTCTTGACGGCCAGGGTCGAACACCGGCTCCTCCTCCGGGCCGAGACGGCGGATCTGCGCCTGGCCGAGATCGGCCATGACCTGGGACTGCTCGCGCCCGAGTCATACGGGATCCTGCAGTGCCGCCGCGCGGAGCTGGAGAGAGGCAGGGAGTTGCTCGCCCGCGCCGTGCACCCCGGACCCGAGGCGGAGGACTGGGCGCGCGCGCATGGCACGGCCGTCCTCACCCATGGCGTCTCCCTTTTCGATCTCCTGCGCAGGCCCGAGATCGGCCTGGACGCCCTCGCCGTTTTCGAGCCCGCCCTGGCCTCCTTGGCGCCGAGGGAGGCGCGGGAACTGGAGCTGGAGGCCAGGTACGAGGGGTATATCGCCAGGGCCCGCGCGGAGGCCGGGCGCCTTTTGGCCTACGAGGAACGCCGTATCCCGCCGGATTTGGACTATGCGGCGATCCCGAATCTCTCCCGCGAGGCCGTGGAAAAATTGTGCCGGATCCGGCCGGAGACCCTCGGCCAGGCGGGGCGGATCAGCGGCATCAACCCGGCCGATCTCCTGGCCGTCCTCGTTCATCTCCGGGGTTAGGCGCACAATCAGGAATCCGGTTGATCGATCGCGGCACGCCGCGCTTTCTGGTGCAATCGGGGATGAAATTCGCGACGTCTCCGATAGGGGCGCACAGCTGTGCGCCCCTGCGGAGACGACGGAGGCATCGGCCGGCCTTTGGAAAAAGCGGAAGAACTGCGGCGGGCAGCCGGCGATCTCGGGATCCGCCTGGGTTTGGTCGAGGCGGACAAACTGGTGCGCCTGGCGGAGCTGGTCGTTTCCGCCAACGCGCGGGTGCGTCTGACCTCCGTCACGGACTGGCCGGAGGTTCTGGCCAAGCACCTCCTGGATAGCCTGGCGCCCCTGGCACTTTTCACCCCTCCACCGGGCGGGGTCCGCGCGGCCGACCTGGGGAGCGGCGGCGGTTTTCCCGGGCTGGCCTTGGCCTGCGCCATGCCCGGGGTGGGATTCACGCTCATCGAGGCCACGCGCAAGAAGGCGGATTTCCTCGCCCGCGCCGCGGCGGAGCTCGGGCTCGGCCGGGTGGAGATCTGGGCCGAGCGGTCGGAAGAGGCCGCCGCGGGGCTGGGACGCGCGGCCTTTGACCTCGTCACGGCCAGGGCTGTGGCCGGGTTGCGCGTCCTCGTGGAGCTGGCCCTGCCCCTGCTCAGGCCGGGCGGGGTGCTCTGGGCCTGGAAGGGTCCGGAGGCCGGGGCCGAGATCCAAGGGGCCGGGCCGGCCCTGGCCGCGCTCGGCGGGGAAGTGGTGGAGACCAGGACCTATTCCCTGCCGGGGGGCTTTGGGGAACGCGCGCTGGTCGCCGTGGCCAAGACCGGGCCCACCCCGTCCCGTTTTCCCCGCCGCCCGGGTATGGCCGAGAAGCGCCCGCTTTGACAATCAACGAATCGTTCCCATGAATGCAGGACCGATCGACCAGGAACACCCCTGTGAAAACGAGGTGCGGAAAGTGCGCCACGCCCCCGGGAACCGGCCCAATCAGGCCGTCTACGCGCAGATCGGGCAGCGCGAGGAAAAGACGGCGCACGTGCTGGAATGCCGGTTGGCGAACCGCATCGTGAAGGCCGAGGCGCTCCGCGACAGGCTCGAGTTCCTCTCCTTCCGCCTCGATGAGGACCTGCACGACCTCCATCTGGCGTGCCGGTGGGCGGACCGCATCGCGCTCTGCCAAAAGAGGCTGGCGGACGAGACGGAGGAGATCGGGCGGCTCTGGCTGGAGCTCTGGCGCGGCGTGGCCGCGGCCCTGCTGAAAGGGGATCCCGTGACGAAACTAGACCGCTTTTTCTTCTGGGCCCGGCCGTATCTGGAGCCGGTCCTGCGCGGCGAGGTCACCTATGCCGAGCTGGATGCGGGGTATGACTGGGCGGCGGAGCGCTTCAGGCTTGAATTTGCCGCCCGCATGCGGGCACTTTGCAAGCAGAAGGGATGAAGGAATATGCATTTTGCCGACAGGGTCTGCGCGGCCGTGTCCGCCAAAGATTCGCGCGTCGTGGTGGGCCTTGATCCCGCGCCTGATCTCCTGCCGCCGCCGCTCCGGAACGGGTTGGACGAGCGCGATCCCGCCGCGGTCTGCGCGGCTTTGCTGGCCTTCAACAAACTCGTCATCGACCGGACGGCGGAATTCGCCGTGGCGGTCAAGCCCCAGCTCGCCTTCTACGAGGCGTACGGCAGCCAGGGCCTGGCCGTCTTGGAGGAGACCAACCGTTATGCCCACCGGGCGGGGCTCCTCGTCATCTGCGACGGCAAGCGGGGCGACATCGGCTCCACCGCGCAGGCATACGCACGGGCCTTTTTTGCCAGGCGGCCGGAGGACGGCTGGGGGATCTTTGCCGACGCCCTGACGGTCAATGCCTACCTTGGCACCGACGGGCTGCGGCCTTTTGCCGACGCGGCAAGGGAGAGGGAAAAGGGGATCTTCGTGCTCGTCAGGACGACCAACCCCTCCTCCGTGGAACTGCAGGACCTTGAGGCGGGGGGCGCCCCGTTCCACGAGGCGGTCGCCGGCCTGGTCCTGAGGCTGAGCGAAGGCTCGTTCGGCCAGTCCGGATTCAGCTGCCTCGGCGCCGTGGCGGGGGCGACCTTTCCGGCCGCCGGCCGCCGGCTGCGGCAACTCATGCCCAAGAGCATCCTTCTCGTGCCGGGCGTCGGCGCGCAGGGCGGCAGCGCGGCGGATACGGGCGTCTTTTTTACCCCTGACGGGCAGGGCGCGCTCGTCAGCGCCTCGCGCTCCATCATCGGCGCGGGCGCAAACGCCGGCAGCCTGGCGGAGGCGGGAGCCGCGATCGGGCGGGAGGCCATGCTCCTGCGCGACGGGATCAACGAGGCTTTGGCGTCACGGGGAGGAAAGGGTTCTTGAAGGGTCTGTGACAGGCTCAAAATCTATGGAACCAGCTCTACCCCAACGACCTGGAAGTGTCGATTCAGGGTCAGCGCTTTCTTGATCTTTTTCCCGCTGGCAAAAAGCGAAACCGAGACAATCGACCATGGAGAGCTTCTGGTCGTCCACTTCCGGGGATAGCCGGGAGCCCCTCAACCCCTCATCAGAGCTACCACAGACCACCGTACCCAAAGGGGGCCACGCCCGTGCAACGACCCTTCCAGCCGGTGTCAGCCGGGCTGGTGTCCAGGGTCGATTTGCACCACCCATCGCTTGTAACTGTCAAGGCATCTCTAGCCCCATGCATACGCCCCAGCCGAGCCACGGTCCGATCACTGCAGTGTATTGACGGGATCGCGGACCAGACGCGACCATGTCCCGCAGGTATTGGCAGGCTGGTGGAGAACTCGATTGAACATGGGAGTAAGCTAAGGAGGCAGCGCGATGCAGATCGTGAGGGGGGCCGTAACCCTCGGCGAACTCCGCCAAATGGCCGCCGGGATGTTCGGGGATCTGGTCAAAGCCGTGGTAGATGTGGAGCGAGAGCTGATCGCGGTCGATGCGGAGCTGCATTCGGACCTAGAAGCGCTTCTCCTCCAGGATGGATCAAACCAAAAAAGCCTGTGGGGTATCAACCTCTATCCTGAAATGGCAGGCGATGATTTTATCGAATTCGATTCCATGATTAACGTGCGGCCATCCCAGGACAATAGGAGCCGTGGTGTGGAAAGTAAAGAGTTGCGGGAAAGAATCATCGCGGTGGTTCAGAAGAGAGTGGCGGGATGAATTACCAACACAAGGAACTCGCGGCTGGCCGCTGGCGGCAGTTGCCGTTCGCCACGCAGATGGCTCATATCGGCGGCGAGGTTGAGCGGGCGCTGAACTGGCGGGTAAAAAATAACCACGATTACAGCCGGCGGGCGTTCGAGCGGGCGCTCGAGCTCCTGGATCTGTCCCTGGCAAGCGCCGCTGGGTATGCCCGTAAAAAGGAGCTTGCCCGCGTGCGCGAGGCCCTGGTGGATTATTTCACTGATAAAAACCAGTATGGATCCACGGAGACATCATGGCGGCGTTATTTTGCACCTTTTGCCTATGCGGCGCGCAGAAACGTGTAACGGTCCCAATACCGTAACCCCAGCCCGCCTATTTGGCTGTCTCCCAATACCCTCGCCAGAACTCCCAAACCGCGGGGTAAGCGGTCACCATCTCTTCCATGACGGCAAGGATCTTCTCCCTGGCGCCGCCGTCCCGGGGGTCGATCGGCGGCCAAAATCGGATCAGGTTCTTCCATCCACTTTTTTGCGCCGCCAAAACGGGAAGGATCAACGAATCGGTCATTTCGGCCAGCCGTGCCGCACCCAGGGGCATGGGCACCGACCTACCCAGAAATATAGCTGGAGCCGGCCCGACCGTGAAAACGTCCTGGGCGATCAGCACCATGCCGCCGCTGCGGAGGACTCGCGCCGCCTTTATGATCCCCGGGCCGCTGTCGATCAGGCGCCCGCCAAAAAGCGAATCATGATGCCTATGCAGATACGCCGCTCGTCCCTTGTCTTTCCTACCGGGGAACCGCTTGACCAGATATGGATTCCAGCCTCGTTCCGGCTGGTTAAGCCAGTATAGCAACAGACGAGAGTATAAGGTGTGAATGGACACAAGCAGAATCCCGCGCCCGCTGTCGCGGGCACGCGAAACAAACTCCGTTCCAGCCGGCGTGACAAACCTCGTGATAGTCCTCAGCCGGCCCAACTTCTGAATGAACAGGTATCTTTCCATCCTGCCCATGCTGCGCAGATAACCGAGGGCCAGCATGCGACCCAGGCCTATGTGCAGCGGCCCAAAGAGCATGAGGCGCCAGGCGACGAGGGACAGGGGGGCAAAAAAACCGGCCAGAATCCTTGCGAGCAGTCTAGCAGGTCCAAGGGGTAAAGCTCTGGCCAGATGGCGGGCGATATTGATGTCGACGGCGACTTTGATGCTACGCCAGGTCATCCTCATCGCGCCAATCCAAGCAGAACGTGCGTATCAGCCATGCAACATTAATCTTCGTCCTCGTCCTTGCCGACCACCCTGGCCAGAGCCACCACGCGGTCGTTCTCGTCCAGGCGGATGATCTTGACCCCCTGGGTGTCCCGGCCCAGACTGGAGATTCCTTTTACCTTCATGCGGATGATGATGCCCTCGGCCGTGACGACCATGAGGCCGTTGTCCTCCGTGACCACCCTGGCCCCGGCGATGGGGCCGTTTTTCTTCGTGATCTTCAGGGTCTTGATGCCCTTGCCGCCCCGCGACTGGAGACGGTACTCGGAGAGCGGGGTGCGTTTGCCGTAACCCTGCTCGGAAATGACGAGCAGATCAGCGTCCTCGCGCACCACCTCCATGCCGACCACCCGGTCCTGGGGCTCCAGCTCGATGCCCTTGACGCCCCGCGTGGCCCGACCCATGGGCCTAGCCTGTTCCTCAGGAAAACGGATGGCCTGCCCGTAGCGGGTGATCAGCATCATCTCCTGGCGGCCGTCGGTCAGGCGGGCGCCGATCAACTCGTCCCCCGCGTCGAGCAGGATGCCGATGATCCCGCCCTTGCGGTTGGTGTCGTATTCAATCAGGGGGGTCTTCTTGATCACGCCGCCAGTGGTGGCAAAGACGAGGAAGGCCTCGGGATTGAAAGCCTTGACCGGGATGACCGTGTTGACCCTCTCGCCCGGTTCGAGGCTGATGAGATTCACCAGGGACGTGCCCCGCGCCTGGCGGCCGGACTCGGGTATCTCGTGGGCGCGCAGGCGGTATACCCTGCCCTGATTGGTAAAGAAGAGGATATGATCGTGCGTCTGGATGATGTAGATGTGCTCGAGGAAGTCCTCTTCCTTGGTGGACATGCCGGTGATGCCGCGGCCGCCGCGGCGCTGGCTCCGGTAGGTACTGACGGGCTGGCGCTTGATGTAGCCGAGGTGGGTCAGGGTGACCACCATGTCCTCCTGGGGGATGAGGTCCTCGAGGCTGAAGTCCGTGCCTTCCTCCGCGATGATCTGGGTGCGCCGGGCGTCGGCGTACTTGGCCTTGATGGCCAGGAGTTCCTCCTTGACCACGGCCATGATCTTGCGCTCGTCCGAGAGCAGATCCCGGTAGTGGGCGATCTTTTCCAGGAGATCCCTGTACTCGGCCTCGATCTTTTCGCGCTCGAGCCCCACCAGGCGGCGCAGGGTCATGTCTAGGATGGCCTGGGCCTGTTTTTCCGAGAGGCTGAAACGGGCCATGAGCCTGTCCCGCGCCTCTTCGCTGTTCGGTGATTTTTCGATGATGTCCACGATCTCGTGGATGTGATCGATAGCGATGCGCAGACCTTCGAGGATATGGGCCCTGGCCTCGGCCTTTTCCAGCTCGAACTGGGTGCGGCGGGTCGTGACCTCCTGCTGATGATCGAGGTAATGGACGAGGATCTGGCGCAGGTTGAGGATCTTCGGCGTGTTCTCGTGGATGACGAGCATGGTGACGCCGAAAGTATCTTGCATCTGCGTGTGCTTGAAGAGGAGGTTCAGGATGACGTTCGGGTTGGCGTCGCGCCGTGTCTCGATGACGATGCGCATGCCCGTGCGGTCCGACTCGTCGCGCAAAAGCGAGATGCCGTCGATGGTCTTGTCCCGCGACAGCTCGGCGATGCGCTCGATCAGCCGGGCCTTGTTGACCTGGTAGGGGATCTCGTTCACCACGATGCGGTGTTTGCCGCCCTGGATGGGCTCGATGGCGGTGCGGGCCCGCATGATGACCGAGCCGTGCCCCGTGCGGTAGGCATCGGTAATGCCCTTTCTACCGATGATCAGGCCCGCGGTGGGAAAATCCGGCCCCTTGATCAGGCGGAACAGCTCCTCGTCATCCGCCTCGGGCCTGTCGATCAGGAGGACGGCACCGTCGATGACCTCCCCCAGGTTGTGCGGGGGGATGTTGGTGGCCCAGGCCGGGGCGATGCCCTCGGAACCATTGACGAGCAGGTTTGGGAACCTAGCCGGCAGCACCACCGGCTCCTCCAGGGTGCCGTCAAAGTTTGGCATGAAGTCCACGGTCTTTTTGTCGAGATCGGCGAGGAGCAGGGTGGCCAGTTCGGCCATCTTGACCTCGGTGTAACGCATGGCCGCGGGCGGGTCCCCGTCCACGGAGCCAAAGTTGCCGTGGCCGTCGATCAGGGGGTAGCGGAGCGAAAACTCCTGGGCCAGACGGACCAGGGTTTCGTAGATGGCCGCGTCGCCGTGAGGGTGGAAATGGCCCATCACGTCGCCGACCACGCGGGCCGACTTGACGTAGGCCTTGTCGGGCGTCATGCCTTCCTGGTACATGCTGTAGAGGATGCGCCGGTGGACGCGCTTGAGCCCGTCCCTGACGTCCGGCAGGGCGCGTGTGTTGATGACGCTCATGGCGTAGGCCAGGTATGATTGGCGCATCTCGTCCGTGATATCGCGCCTGATGATGTTGCCGTCGGTCAGCTCTGGCATGGCACACCTCGATTGGTTTTTGCGGGAAAATCCGTCCCCAAACATCTTACCCGAGTTTGAGCGCCAAGGCAAGCCTCGGCAAGGTGTGGGGCATCCATTGTACTGCGGCGCGCCCGTGGGCCATACCCTTTAGAGGCGTGTGTACTGCGCTTCGCCGCAGAGACGCAGTGAATGTTCCTGGAGTTCTCCGGACATCGCTCTTCTCTGCGATCACGATTCTACAGCCTCCGCGCCTCTGCGGTGTATCACATCTCTCCATGACAGAAACGGGTGATGCTCGCGTTGTGGTACCGCCGCCTGGTGCTCCTGGCATGCCTCTTCCTCTTAGGCTTCGCCCTTTACCGGGGCAGGCCCAGGCAGGTCGTTTTCACCCTGGGGCCGGTCAGCACGTTGCGCCTGCAGTGCGGCTACGAGGACGAGGCGGACCGGATCCTCCTGGCCAGAGCCGTGGCCGGAGCCTGCGGCCTGGCCATCCCCGCGAGCGTCGATCCCGAACCTTTCCTCGTCTGGGCCGATTTCCTGCCCGCCGCCGGCCTGGAGCTGGCTGTCGCCGCCCGGGTTTCGCCGGCCGGTGGATTGCTGGCCCTCCTGATCGCGGCTAAGGAATCCTGGCGACTGGCCGCCCACCTGGGTCCCGACCGGCTGGGCGTGCCCACCTCGCTTTGGCCCATGACCCTGCCAGGCGAGGCCCGCGCCGGCCTGGTCCTGACGGAACTGGCGGATCAGATGTCGGGCGCATTCTGCCGCCGCGAGACGGCCGCCATCTACCAGGCCGACGCGGGGGGCTGGCGGACCCTGTGGACCACGGTGATCGAGAGCGAGGCCTACTGGAACAGGGCCTGGGATCACCCCCCCGGCCGCGGCTGGCTGCGGGTGGGCCGCCTCGCGCAGTGGCGCTCCGTTCCCGGCCGGAGCGGCCTGAGGCTCGTGGCCGACTACCGCAACACGCTGGCCGAGGCAGCGCAAGACGAGGCCGGCCGGCTGCCGGAGGAGGGCCGTTTTGCGCTCACCCATGCCGCGGCCGGGCGCGAGATCTTTTACTGGGACCAGGCGTTGCGCCTTTTCGTGCTGGGCTACGGGGTAACGCTGGGCCGTTGCGCCTTGCGAGAACGCGGCCAGAGCGGCGCCCGGGCGGTGGGGGCCGTGCTGCCGCGAGGTACCGCGGTGGCCGTCCTGGACGACGGCGGGAATGAAGCCGCGGCCCTCCTGGGCGGAGAGCGATTTTGCCGCGTGCTGGCGGACGGCAGGATGGGTTACCTGCCGTATGGCATGTTAAAGAGGCTCAAGCGCCGCCCGGCCGGGCTGCGCGCCGCCTCCGCCATCGTCTTCGCGCCGCGTTGAGGAGCTGTATCACCGCGCCAGCCGGCCGTTGCCAGTGAAAGCCGAGGTAAAAAGCCAAATTACGCCGAAAAGCGCAAGGTACAACCAAGGCGCCCGGGGTTTGGACGTTGAATATGCGGCAGTGCATGACAAATCAGGGCATAAGGAGGTGACTACTGATGAAATACCTGCTATGCATGGTTCTCGCTCTTGCCCTGGTCTTTTCCGTGGCGGCGGTTTCCATGGCCACGCCGGTCATGGGCACGGGTGAAGGCCAGTTCATCCTCTTCGGCGATTGGGACGGCTGGGAGGACGGATTCGTCGCCGGTTTTGGTTACGGGATCACCGACGGCCTCACCCTGGGCGCGATGTACGACGTGAGTTACGGCGTTTTCGGCGCGTTCGCCAACCTGGCGCTCTCCCCCATCGTCGTGCAGGCCGATGTCTGGGTCGATTCCTATATTTACGGTACGGCCACCGGCCTCTGGACCTTTGCGCTCGATCCGCTGACCCTGGGCCTCGGGGCCGGCCTGGACTTCGGGCCCTGGGGGTCCGACTTCTTCGTCTCGGCCGCCGCGAACATGGCCGCCGGCGACAACCTCGCCATCTACGGTTCGGTCGGCTACTATCCCGACGGCGGCTGGACCTGGTACAAGGCGGGCGTCTCGTTCGCGTTCTAGGCTCTTGCTTCACCCTCCTTCCTGAGAGACGGGGAGCCCCTGGGCTTCCCGTCTTTACCTTTTTTGCCAGGTTGGGCGGCCGGGCCGCATCCCCCTTGACGCGCGCGCCGGCCCGGGCTATAATAGTTACACGATTCCACACCGTGCCGAAGTGGTGGAACTGGCAGACGCGCAGCGTTCAGGGCGCTGTGTCCGCAAGGGCGTGGGGGTTCAAATCCCCCCTTCGGCACCACGAAAGCTTACCCCCGCGCTGAGCGGGGGTTTTGTTTCCTACGTGGGATTATCACTCGTTTTACGTGCTGTATAAAACTCCATCCGCTCGCTTACGGACATTCCCTCCATGCGGCGTTGGTGCAAGAGACGCACATAATGGATCTCCCGCAGCATCGCATCGTCCGGGAAATCCCGCGCCGCCTCGTCCCATAGCTGGCGCTTCTCTTCCTCCGTCAAATGCCGCACGGTCTCACCTCCGCTAAAGTTCAGGGGGCGCGATGATCTCAATCTGACCATAGTTCATGATGGCATTGATTAAGTTTACCTCGCGCCGTGTACGAACCTTGACAAGATGCCTGAAATTCCAACTGACCAGGTAACTAATGCCATTGACCACTGCTATCGCGACATGAGTCGCATCCGACAGGTACTTTTCGGGAAAGACTCCCCGGTTGACATATGCACGTGCGAGGGAATCTGCTTCCTCGGTAAAAGGCAAGACCTCAAATCCCGTCACAAGTTTTTCCATTTCGGATCGTTTCATATCGTCTGTGGTTTCGCGAATCTCCGCCAGTACCACCACGGAGATGACGGGTGAAAGACCTGGAAGCGTCTCCTGCCAAAACCGTTCCGTAAGCTGCCGTCGGTCTGATGCCCGGTTATCAAGGATGGCGCTTGGCACAGTAGTGTCCAGGTAGACCCTTGTTTCTATCATGTCCCGCCGCTATCCTCTCTCCCGTGTGGTCTTCTTGAGTTTCTGTATGTTTTCATTATACCATATTTGATGGCCGGGGATGACCGCATGGTATAGCCCCTGTTGAGATGCGAATGGGTTATAAATCCTGTGGCTCCGAATCGATACCTCTCCGACACGCTGATTTCAGCGGGATGGGGTAAGGTGTTTGCGAGGAAATGGTGACGCAGCTCTGCCTATGCGATCATGCCATCCGTGCCGCCTGGTTGCAGGAGATCGTCCCGCTCGATCCCGAGGCGCTGGACCGCGCGCCTCATCTTCAAGACCTCGCCGGGCGTATCGCGGAGAGTACAGCCGGCTATTTCTTGGCCTCGCTGACAGGCTTGTCCGTGGCCCATTTGCCAGCGCGCGATGGAAACCCGGAGGTCGACTTCGTCCTCACCATCGGTCATCGCCGTATTCCCGTAGAGATCAAATACCGCCGGGTCATCGATCCGGCTCAAGACACCCTGGGTTTGCGCCGGTTTATCGAAAAGCCGGTCAATAATGCACCCTTCGGGCTCCTGATCGCGCGCGGCGACACCCCGGCCGTCGCGGATCCGCGCATCCTCACTATATCGCTGCCGGCGCTGCTCATCGTGGGCTGAGCGGCCGCCTGTGCCAGGCTACATCGACCCCAGGTCGTCCCAGATCTCCTCGATCAGCAGGATCCCCGCCAGGGCGTCCGGCTTCGATCTCCCCTCCACGTTCCCCTGGAGGACGGCCAGTTCATCCTGGATCTGGTTGACGTAGTCGTGGTCGATGTCCACCTGCACGAGGGGTTTGATTTTTATCCACGCCCGCCTGGTCTTGTCCAGGCTCGCCTCGGCGGCCGCCCAGTCCCCGTCGCGCACATGGGTTTTCACCGCCCGCAGGAACTTGGAGAAACCGGCGCGGCGGTCCGCCGCCCCCCTAAAGAACGAGCATGAGCACATGCCGGTCATCAAGGCGATCGATAAAACAGCCGCGGTGATTCCACGCATAGCCGCTGGCCATTTGACTCTTGAGTTGACGGACTTTTTCGGGTACACTGCAGGCCCCTTCAACCACGTTCACTCCTTGGTGGGGATGGTGTAGTACATATCGTCCCCCCGCAGGTCGACATGGAGATTGCCCCCGGTATCCAGTTGAGCCAGGGCAACCTGCCCGGGGTCCGTGATGTTCTCCTTGGCCAACTGGTGCTGGAGCCAGGCCCGGGAAAGCCCCAGCGACCTCAGGGCGTCCGCGAGCACGATCCCGTCGTCGATCAGGTTGGTCGGCAGCCCCTCGTATTGGGTGGGCAGCCCAAGGTCGCGGGGGGTCAGGTTTCGCTGTTGTGACTTCTTTTGCACGCTCAGCTTGCCGCACGTCTCAAAGAGGGCGAATTCCACATCGTCCAGGTTGAAGACGTCCTTCGTCCGGAGTTGGGCCAGCAGGTCGTCGATGGAGAGGTGGATCCTGGTAAGATTCCTCTCGAGGATCTTGCCGTTCTTGATGACCATCGTCGCCTCCCCCTCCACCACCTTTCGGATCCAAACGCTGTGCAGGCTCAGGAGGGCCAGCGCGATCGCCAGCACCGCCCAGGTCGCCATGCCGGTCAGGGTGGCGTAGGTGTTCTGGTTGACCTCCACCGAGACCACGGCGGCGATGGAGCCGATGGTGATCCCCACCACGTAGTCGAAGAATGTCAGCTCCGACATTTGTTGCTTGCCCATGACGCGCACCAGGACTAGGAGGACGAAAAAGGAAACCACGGACCTGATGAGCACGACCAGATAGATCGGCAATCAACCACCCCCTTCCCCGTCTCGTCTTCCTTCCATGATGACGCGATCGGGGGAAAAAACGCATTGGTTTTGCTGCCGCCCCTGGCATGATTTTCTGGCGGACCGCCGCTTTATACCGCGTGATTCTCCATGCGCGGCGGGCCATACTAACGCTCCGGAGGCGACCTTGGTATGACCGTCGGTTCGCAGGTCAAGCAGACCCTAGCCGGGCTGAAGGGGGCCCAGGCCACGCTGCGGGCCTATGCCACCCAAACCCAAAAGGAGGAGACCGTCTCCGTCTACCGGGAGGCCCTGGCGGCCACGGAGGAAATCATCGGGGATCTCGAGCGGAGGCTGCGGACCCTGGAGTTCGAAGAACCGCAGTACAAGGGGTTTTAAGCCATGCAGCCCTGGCTCCAATTCCTCCTGCGGTCCATAGCGCTCTTTTTCATCCTCCTGGTCTTGATCCGATTCTTGGGCAAGAGGCAACCCTTGAGGATGACCCCGTTCAACTTCGTCACCCATGTCTTTGTCGCCGCCGCCGCCGCCCTGACGGCCCTGAACATCGTGCGCAACTTCGTCTTCGGCCTCATCGCCGCGGCCGTCTGGATCCTGATCCCCGCCGCGCTCGAATTCCTCTCGCTCAAGAGCAAGTGGGTCCACGATCTCGTTGGCGGCCGGGAAACGATCCTCGTCAAGCAGGGCAAGATCATGGAGGAGAACCTGCTGCGGCTCAGGATGACCGGGGAGGAACTCCTACGGGAGCTTCGGTCCAAGAGCGTCTTCAACCTGGCAGACGTCGAGTTCGCGTTGATGGAGAATACGGGCGATATCAACGTGCTGCTCAAATCCGACAAAACGCCGATTACAGCGCACGATCTGGGGCGGCAGGTGGCGCCCCGTACCGAACCGCAGACCGTGATCCTCGACGGCAACATGCTGGATGAACCCCTGGCCAGCCTGGGCCTGAACAGGGAGTGGCTCAAGATACAGTTGGAGCGGATGGGCTTGTCCCTGGACAACGTCTACCTCGGGCAGGTCGATTCCTCGGGCGGCCTTTACGTGGATCTCTTTGACGACGCCGTCCACCTACCCCAGCCCAAAATCAAGGAGATGCTCTACGCCAACCTGGAAAAAGCCCAGGCCGACCTGGCTAAATACTCTCTGGAGACCGGGGACGAAGAAGCCCGGGCCATGTACGCCGCAAACGCCGACAAGCTCGGCTCGATCCTGAACAAACTCCAGCCTCACTTGCTGCGCTGAACGGGCCTTTTGGAGAAAGGACGGGAACCTTCGCCATGTCGGACAAGAAAAAAAAGAAGCTCACCCCGACCCAGCAGGAATACCAGACCTTTGCCAAGGCCAGAGAGCCCAAGCGCCGGATACTCGCCAATATCCTCCGGGCTTTCCTGGTAGGAGGGATCATCTGCACGATCGGCCAGGGTTTCCAGTGGATGTACATGACCTTTTTCGATTTCAACGAGGTCACAGCCTCGAATCCCACCGCGGCAAGCATGATCATCCTGGCCATTCTGCTTACCGGGTTCGGCCTCTTTGACCACCTCGCCCAGTGGGCCGGGGCGGGGACCGCCGTCCCGGTCACGGGTTTCGCCAATTCCATCGCCTCCGCCGCCATCGAACACCGCAGCGAGGGTTTTGTCCTGGGCGTGGGCGGCAAGATGTTCAAGCTGGCCGGATCGGTCATCGTCTTCGGGGTGGTCTCTGCATTCTTCGTGGCCCTTGTCAAGATCATCCTCAAAGCGCTGGGTGGTATGTAATGCTCGCGGGGCATCAATCCTGGGTCTTTGATTCCCGGCCCGCCATCTCCGGCGCGGCGGCCGTGGGCGGCCCATTTGAGGCGCAAGGCGCCCTGGCGGGGGATTTCGATCTCCTGCACGGCGATATCTGGCTGGGTCAGGACAGCTTTGAAAAGGCCGAGAAAAAGATGCTGGAGCAGGCGGCCGAACTCGCGATCAAAAAGGCCGGACTGAAACAGGAGGACATCCAGTTTTTTTTCGGCGGCGACCTGCTGGATCAGATCATCGCCAGCAGCTTTGCCGCGCGCACGCTCGGGGTCCCTTTTCTCGGCCTCTATGGCGCCTGCTCCTCCGCCATGGAGGGACTGGCTCTGGCGTCAGTATTGGTGGATGGCAAGTATGCCGACTATGCCATGGTCGGAACGTCCAGTCATAACGCGGCGGCGGAAAAGCAATACCGTTATCCCACGGAATACGGGGCCCAAAAGCCGCCCACGGCCCAGTGGACGGTGACCGGCGCCGGTGCGGCGGTGGTGGCACGGGATGGCGGCGGCCCTCGGGTCGCGGCGGCCACCATCGGCCGGGTGGTGGACATGGGGTTGTCGGATCCCTTTAACATGGGGGCGGCGATGGCGCCGGCTGCCGTGGACACCCTGGAGGCTCATTTCCGCGATCTCGGGCGCGATCCCGGCTATTACGATCTCATCGCCACGGGGGACCTGGGCCGGGTGGGGCATCGCATCGCCGCCGACTTGCTGGCAAAGCACGGTCTGGAAATCCCCCCCGGGATCTTCACCGATTGCGGCATGCTCATCTACCGCGCCGAGCAACCCGTCATGGCGGGCGCCAGCGGCTGCGCCTGCGCCGCCACGGTGACCTTTGGCCACTTGCTGAAGAGCATGGGCCGGGGTGAGCTCCGCCGCATCCTGGTGGCGGCGACCGGCGCCCTGCTCTCCCCCCTGTCCTATCAGCAGAAGGAGAGCATCCCTTGCATCTCCCACGCGGTGGCGATCGAAGTCTGAGGGGGGCCAACGATGGAGAAGTTCTTCTGGGCTTTTCTCGTGGGCGGCGGCATCTGCGTGGTGGGCCAGGTCATGCTGGATGTCTTCAAGCTGACCCCGGCCCACACCATCAGCACTCTGGTGGTGGTGGGCACCGTCCTCGGGGGCCTCGGCCTTTACGAACCGCTGATCAGGATCGCCGGCGCGGGCGCCTCGATCCCCATCAGCAGTTTCGGCAACGCGCTCGTCAAGGGAGCCCTGTCGGAGGCGGAACGAAGCGGCGTCATCGGCGTGCTGACCGGCATCTTCGAGGTGACGAGCGCCGGCGTCTCCTCGGCGATCATCTTCGGTTTCCTGGCGGCAGTAATCTTCAAGCCTAAGGGATAAAGATTACCCTCTTTCGAAAAAAGAGAGGGGCAAGGGTGAGGAGGTGAATCCCATGACCGTGGCAACCCAGGTGCAAAAAGCCATTGCCAGCGTGCAAAGCGCTGCCGCCAACATGAAGACCTTTGCCGCCGAGACCCAGGATCCGCAGGCAAAGCAGATGTTTCAGCAACTCGCGCAAACCTTTGACGGCGCCCTGACGACTCTACAGCAGAGGCAGGCCTACATCGAGGGACAGGAACCCCAGTACAAGCAGTGATCGGCGTTCAGTGGACGCTCCCCCGCGCCGAAGCGCTGGGATTAGCGCCGATCCCAAACGGGCGGCGGGGAGCGCCCCGCCGCCGTGGCCCTTAAGTAAGCGCATTAGAGCTGCTTGCCCAGATTGCCGAGGTTGAGGTTGGCGTTGTACTGATAATTGGTGCCACTCTCGACCGAACCGCTCGGGGCGTTCAAACCGGTGGCAAAACCGGTCCTCACGCCGGCGGCGGATTGTTCGATGAGGGACCGCTCGGCGGCCTCGATCATACGCTTGACCATGTGCCCGCCGACCGCACCCGCCTCCCTGGTGGGAACCCAACCCCAGTAGCCGCCCTGGATCTTCGAGGTGTCGATGTTCAGCTCGTTGGCGACCTCGTCGCGGAATTTCCGCAGGGCCTGCCGGGCCTCGAGAACCACGGGAGTGTTGGAGCTGGAACTGCCCGCTGCCATATCTTTCCCCCCCTTTCCGCTGGCTCTGAGCATAGCTTGCGCCGCCGGCCCGCCGTTAAAACCGGGGATAGCTGGGTAAAGGGTTAATGTAACGTGGTCAAGAACTTCCCTTCCACCCGCTTCATCCAAGCGGCCTAGGTTGGTTTCAGCCCGTCCGGGGCAAGATGAGATAATCAATCCGTGGAGGGCGTCCGCATGGAGAGCTTTCAGCTTTGGGGCCGAGGTTCGCGGTGACACGCTTGCTCGTCAGCATTGCCGGAAAAAACCAGCTAATATAACCGCCGCATCAGCTCCTCCAGCCGCCCCCGCTCGTTCAATTCTGGCTGCTCGAGCACCATGCCGAGGAGCCGGTCGAGGATGCGTCCCACCTCCGGCCCGGGGCCGATGCCCAAGGTCCTCATGACGTCGTCCCCGTCCACGGCCAGATCCTTCAGGCTGAAGGCCGCCCCCTCCGCGACGACCGCCTCCACCCTTTGCTTGAGCGCCCGCCAGTACGCGGCCGCCCGCCAGTAACCGCTGCCCGTGGCCACGATGTCCGCCCGCCGCAGCTCAATGAGGTCCAACAGCCTGCCGGGGCCGCCTGCCCTGTGGAGGAGCCTCCGCACCGCCGCGTCGCCCGCCTGGATTGGGAGCTGGAACATGTGCAATCCGACTAGGGCGGCCACGTCGTCCACGAGGCCGCCGGGGCAGCGCAGGCTCTCCAGCACGGACCGGGCCAGCGCGGCGCCGAGCTCGTCGTGGCCGTAATAATGTACCTCCCCGCCTGCCTCTGTGCGGGACGCGGGCTTGCCGATGTCATGCAGGAGGGCGGCCCAGCGGAGGCGCAGCTCGGGGCGGATGGTTTCGACCGCCAGGATGGCATGGCGCCAGAGCTTCGTGTCCGCAGGATTCTCTTTCTTGCGCGAGCGGGATGGGGATCCGGAGCGCGCGCTTTCTTTTTTGCCAAAAACCGACAGCTCGGGGATGATCGCGTCCATGAGGCCCGATATAATGAGCCCTCGCAGGGCCGGGCCGGCGTTCGTCCCGGGGAGGAGTTTGGCCAGTTCGTCGCGGATCCGTTCCCGGCTGAGTTTGGCCGCGAGCGCGGGGTCGACGGCGGCCTCCGCCGCCGGATCGGGCCTGTAGCCCAGCGTGGCCTGGAAGCGGTAGAGGCGGAGCATCCGCAGGGCGTCCTCGCCGAACCGCAGGGCCGGATCGCTCACCGTGCGCAGGATGCCGCGCCGCAGGTCGCGCCGGCCGCCGAAGGGATCGATGAGGCGTCCTGTGGCGGGATCGTAGGCCAGGGCGTTGACGGTAAAGTCCCTTCTTGCCAGGTCCTCCTCGATGGAGCGGCCGAAGGCGACGGTGTCGGGATGGCGCCCGTCGCCGTACTCCCCTTCGCCGCGAAAGGTCGTGACCTGGATCTCCCTCCCATCCCGCCTGACGGTGACCGTGCCGTACCTCAAGCCCGTCGGGAGGCTTTTGGGGAAAAGCTCCATCACTTCATCCGGCGTGGCGGAGGTGGCCGCGTCCCAGTCGCCGGGTGTGACCCCGCGCAGCAGGTCGCGGACGGCGCCGCCCACGAGGTACGCGTCGAACCCCGCGGCCCGGAGGTCGGCGCAGACGGAGGCGGCGGCGGGATCGGGATGGAGCTTCATGGAGGGCATGGCCTCTTTTCCCGGGGAGTCCTGGTTCTTGGATTCAATCCCGGCCGTGGTTTCCCTTCAGATGGCGATGCCGGTGGCGCATATATCGATCCGCGCACGCCGGCCGGCGGTTGCCGTAACACGCCTTGTGACACGGTCATATAGTAGAGCAGCATATGCTCGATGAGGAGTGGGTCACATGGATTCATGCCCCTGCAGGACAGGCTTTCTTTTTCTCAACAACCTCATGCGCATGCTCTGGGAGCAGCACGCGGCCTGGACGAGGATGACCACCATCAGTATCGCCGAGGGCCTGGCCGACGAAGAGCTCGTCACCAGGCGCTTGCTGCGCAACCCCGCGGATATCGCGGCGGTGTTCCGGCCCCTGTACGGGAATGAGATCGCCCAAAAGTTGAATGATCTCATCACGACCCACCTGGTGCTCGCCGCGCAGCTCGTCAAGGAATCAAAGGCGGGCGACACCGCCGCCGCGGCGGAGACCGAGCGGAGGTGGTACGCCAACGGCGAAGAGATCGCGGCCTTTCTCAGCTCGATCAATCCCTACTGGTCCAGGGAAGAGATGACGCGCATGTGGCGCGAACACCTCGACCTGGTCAAAGCCCAGGCCGTCGCCAGGCTCAACAAGGATTACGCCGCCGACATCGCCTTTTACGACGAGGGGGAACAACTGCTCCTCAGGATGGCGGATGAATTCACGGCGGGTTTGATCAGACAGTTCCCCTGCTTTTACGCGGCGGGATAGGCAGCTAACCGCGATATCCGGCGCCGGTGAATCCTGAATGGGATCGCATGCGGCCGCCTCGCCTTGTCCGCCGCAAGCAAAAGTACGCAGGTGGAGTCGGCGTCCGCTGTTGCCGCTCACTTCAACCGCAGTGTCCTGGCGGCATTCACCACCGCGACCAACGTCACCCCGACATCGCCGATGACCGCCTCCCAAACGCTCGCCACGCCGAAAGCGCCCAGCGCGACAAAGAGGGCCTTGATCCCGAGGGCGAGGGTGATGTTCTGCCTCACGATGCTGCGGGTCCTGCGGGCGATCCGGACGGCCGCCGGCAGCTTGTCGAGGCGGTCATCCATGATGACCACGTCCGCCGCCTCAAGCGCCGCTTCGGAGCCGAGGCCGCCCATGGCGATGCCGATGTCCGCCCGGGTCAAGACCGGCGCGTCGTTCATGCCGTCGCCGACGAACGCGAGCCTGCCGCGGCGCGTGTCTATCATGGCGGCCAGAGCCTCGACCCGCGCCACCTTGTCATCAGGCAGCAGGTTGGCCTGGATCAGGTCGATGCCGAGAGCCTGGCCGACCTGCCGTGCGGCGCTTGCATCATCCCCGGTCAGCATGGCGATCCGCCGGACACCCTGGACACGCAATGCCTCGATGGCGGCCGCCGCCTCCGGCCGTATCTCATCCGCTATGGTCAGATAACCGGCATAGACTCCGTCGACGGCGACGTGCACCACGGTTCCCCCGAGATCGCATATCGCGTCGTCGTGCGGGATTCCTTCGCGGTGCATGAACCGGTCGTTGCCCGCCACGATGGCCGTTCCGTCATAGCGCCCCTTGACCCCGTGGCCTGTGACGGTCTCATAGCCCTCCAGCGCCTGCTGATCCACTCGTTGCCCGTAAGCCGCGATGATGGAGGCGGCGATGGGGTGTGGCGACGGCGCCTCGACCCGGGCCGCCGCTTCGATGAGCCGCTCTTCGGTAAAGCCGTTCCTGGGCTGCGCGTGGGTCACCTTGAAGGTTCCCCGGGTAAGGGTGCCGGTCTTGTCAAAGGCCACCGTGTCCAACCGGGCCAGGGCATCGAGATAATTGGCCCCCTTGACCAGTATACCCCGGCGCGAAGCCCCGCCGATGCCGCCGAAGTAACCGAGCGGCACCGAGACCATGAGCGCGCATGGGCAGGAAACGACGAGGAGGACCAGGGCGCGGTATATCCAGACCTGGTACGGGGCGCCGGATAACAGGGGGGGCAGGACCGCGACGGCCGCGGCCAATCCCACCATGCCCGGGGTATAGTAGCGCGCGAACGCCGTGATGGTCTGCTCCGTCTGGGCTTTCCGGCCCGCGGCGTCTTCCACCAGGCTCAGGATGCGCGCGATGGAGGACTCGGCGGCTTTTTTTGTAACACGAACCGTGAGAATCCCGCTGGTGCAGACCATGCCCGCCAGCACCGCGCCGCCTTTGCCCAAATGCCGGGGGACCGGCTCGCCGGTAAGAGCGGATGTGTCCACGAACGACTCGCCCTCGGACACCTCGCCGTCCAAGGGGATGCGTTCGCCGGGATGAACGACGATGGCCTCGCCCACCTCAACGTCCTCGGGGCGCACCATCTGAAGCTCAATCCCACGTTTCACCCTGGCCTGATCCGGCCTCACGTCCATAAGGGCGGTGACCGAACGCCTGGAGCGATTTATCGCGTAATCCTGCAGCGTCTCGCCGATCGAGTAAAAGAGCATGACGGCCACGGCCTCGGGCAGCTGATGAATGGCAATGGCACCGAGAGTCGCGATGCTCATGAGGCTGGTTTCATCGGATAGTCTGCCGTGCAGAGCGTTTCGAACGGCTGACCGGAGAACGCCATGGCCGACCAGAAGATAGGCGGAGAGGTAGATCAGATACTCCAGGTAACTGTATGAGACATGATGAAGCCTTTTTTCAAAGACCAGCCCCAGGATTAAAAGCACAGCGGCGGCGCTGATCCTGATCAGGGCAGGGCGCTGTTCGGCCAGGAGTTCGCGGAAGAATCCGCCTCGCATCATGATTTCCTCCTTAGCTCCATCAAGCATGATTCGCTTGCATCGTCCATCCTGCCTGCCATGGCCCGGCAGATGAGATATCTGCTCGCGCCTGTCTTTTTAGGACTCCTTTCTTTCTATAGCAGCCTCATATTCCCGATGCATGCCGTCCCAGCCAATCCAAGAGGATTTCGTTGAATTCATCCGGCTTCTCCTCGTGCGGCAGGTGCCCGCATTGCGGCAGGGTGACGACCTCGGCGTGCGCGAGGCGGCGTTTGAATTCACCGGCCATCGCCGGGGGATGCCAAGTGTCGTTCTCGCCCCAGACGACCAGGCTCGGCGCGGTGATACACGCCAGGTTTCCCTCGACGAAAGCGGGCCGCCAGTTCCTTTCCATCCTTACCTGCGCGGACCAGGCGCCCCGCCTGCGCAAGGGGGTCAAGTAGGCGGCAACCATCTCGTCATGCACCAGTTCCTTGCAGTAGAATGCCTGATGGAGGTTGGCCCGGATCACGCCCGGCGTTAGAAAGAACCGTAGAGCCTCGCCTGCCAGCGGCACTCGCACCGCCCGCCAAAGCCAAGGCAGGCGATGAGGTACGCCGTAGGCCGAGGAGAGGATCAAGCCGTTGATCCGTTCGGGACGGCGAATGGCGAGGTCCAGGACGGGCAAACCCCCGGCTGAACTGGCCACGAAAAATGCCTGGTCTACCTGAAGCCGATCGAGCGTGGCGGCGAGAAAGCCGGAAAGCTCCTCGATGCCGATGTTGCCGGGCATTGGGTCCGAGTAACCGCTGCCGGGCAGGTCGAGTGAGATGGCTCGATAGCCGTGCCGGGATAGAAGCGGGATCTGGTATCGCCAGGCATACGCCCAGGCCTGGCTGCCGTGGACCATGACGACGGCAGGGCCGTCCCCCCGATCGACGACGTGAACGGCCAGGCCATTGACTGTCTCGTATCTGCAGGATCCGACATCGGTATGGTCATGACTCATGCAGTCATCTCTCCTCCGCGTAGTGGTCCTGGGCCACCCGGATCAAGCGGAGCACATGCTCATCCGCGAGGGCATAATGGACCATCCTGCCCTCCCGGCGGTACCTGACCAGCCGCATCATCTTGAGGAGGCGCAGATGGTGCGAGACCGCGGGGAGGCTTGTTTCAAGCGTCTCAGCCAGGTCGCAGACGCAGAGCTCGCCAAATGACAAGAGGTAAAGGATCTTGGTACGCATCTCGTCGGCCAGCGCCCGAAAGAGCTCCGAAAGGCCGGACGCCTCGATCAGTTTCGCCTTGAGGGGTTCCACCTTGTCGGCATGGGGCGTGTACGCGCCGCATACATCCTGTACTGCTGTGCGGGGTGCTCCATCTTTCATTGTCTCAGCTCCCGATTCAATTATTGAGCAATGGTTTAATTATAACCTATAACCAAGGGATGGTCAAGCCTATCGTCCTGCTAAATCTTTGCCCGGGAATGATGCCCGGGGTGACAAGCTTCACCGCGCGAAGTAGTGCTGCCCGATCACGAGGATGATGGGCCGGCTCCAGATCCAGTAGCTCGTCGTCTTGGCGGGATTGTAGTAAAAGAGGGCGCCGCCGGTCGGGTCCCAGCCCGAGATGGCGGCCTGGGCGGCCCTGATGGACTCGTTGTCGGGCGGGAAATAGAACTGCCCGTCGATGACGGCGTCAAAGGCGCCCGGCTCGAAGATGACGCCGGGGATGGAGTTGGGGTAGAGGGGGCTCTCCACGCGGTTCATGACCACGGCCCCCACCGCCACCTGGCCCACGAAGGGCTCGCCGCGGGCCTCGCCGTGGATCAGCCTGGCCAGGAGATAGACATTGTCCAGGTAGCGCTGGCGCGCGGCCTGGCGGGCCGCGGCGGCGGCCGGGGAAGGGCGCCGGGCCGGCGGCCCGGGCGGCGCGGGCACGGGGCGTGGCGGGGGCGCCTGCGGTCCAGCCGGACCCGCGCTGGCGCGGGGGAGCGGGGCGCGCGAGGGCGCCGGGCGCATCAGGGCGGCCCGCCCGGGGATCGACGCCGTGGGCGGCACGGGGACGTTCGTGAACTCCCAGACCGTCATGGAGGCCATGACGGAGACGGACAGGAGCAGGAGCAGCGGCAGGCTGCGGCGCGAGAAATGCAAGCCCTTCCCCCCGCCGCATAGTATCCCCCGCGCCGCTTTTTTTCAGGTCAGGAGCGCAGCTCGAAAAGGCGCGCCTCGAGCTTGCGCCGTTTTTCCTCGGCCATGGCCAATTTGGCCCTTTCTTTTTCCACCACCGCGGCGGGCGCCTTGGCCGTAAAGCCCTCGTTGGCGAGCTTGGCCCGCTGGCGTTCGACCTCGTCGGCCGTGGCGGCCAGCTCCTTTTCCAGCCGCGCGGTCTCCAGGGCCAGGTCCACCAGATCAGCCAGCGGCAGGTAGATCTGCGCCCCCCCGGCCACGGCGCTCATGGCCTTGGCTGGTTTCTTGCCCTCGTCGGACGCGATCTCGAGCGAACCAAGGCCCGCCAGGGCCATGAGGTACTCGCGTCCCGCCTCCAGGGCGGCGGCTGCGCCGTCGTGCGCCAGGACCACGGCCGCGATCCTCTTGCCCGGGGCCACGCTCGCCTCCGCGCGGATATTGCGGATGGCGCGCACGATCTCCACGAGCCGCGCGAACTCCTCCTCCGCGGCGGCATCGATCAGCGCCGCGTCCGCCCGCGGCCAGGGGGCCTTCATGACGGTGGCGCCCTCGTGCGGCAGGCTCTGCCAGATCTCCTCCGTGATAAAGGGCATGAAGGGATGGAGCAATTCCATGGCCTGGCGCATGACGTGGACGAGGACGGACTGGGCCGTCCGGCGCGCATCGCCTCCCGCGGCCAGCCGCGGCTTGGCGGTCTCGATATACCAGTCGCAGTATTCGCTCCAGATGAAATCGTTGAGGAGCGTCGCCGCGGCGCCGGGATCGAAACGCGCCAGGGCCCCGGTCGCCTCCGACGTGACGCGCTGCAGGCGGGAGATGATCCAGCGGTCGGCCAGGGTGAGGGATCCGCCGCGCGGCAGGGCGCCTCCGTCAAAGTCGGCGAGGTTCATGAGCACGAAGCGGGCCGCGTTCCAGATCTTGTTCCCGAAATTCCTGGCCGATTCCACCTTTTCCCAGTAGAACTTCAGATCCTGCCCGGGCGCGTTGCCGACCAGGACCGAGAACCGGAGCGTGTCGGCGCCATATTTCTCGATGACCTCCTTTGGATCGATCGACGTTTCCGGCCTGGACTTGCTCATCTTCTTGCCGTTTTTGTCCAGGATGAGCCCGTGGATCATGGCGTGAGAAAAGGGCTCCTCCCCCATGCACTCGAGGCCCATGAAGATCATCCTCGCCACCCAGAAGGGGATGATGTCCCAGGCCGTCACCAGGACGGAGGTCGGGTAAAAGTACGCCAGCTCGGGCGTGCGCTCGGGCCAGCCCAGGGTGGAAAAGGGCCAGAGGGCCGAGGAGAACCAGGTGTCGAGCACGTCCGGGTCCTGGGTCAACTCGCGGCCGCCGCACTTGGGACAGGCGGCCGGCGCACCAGCGGCCGTGATCTCGGCCTCGCACGCGGCGCAATACCAGACGGGGATCTGGTGTCCCCACCAGAGCTGCCGGGAGATGCACCAGTCGCGGATGTTTTCCATCCAGTTCAGGTAGTGCTTGGCAAAGCGCTCGGGGACGAACTTGATCCGCCCCTCCTTGACGGCCCGGATGGCGGGCTCGGCCAAGGGGCGCATGCGCACGAACCACTGCTTGGAGGC
>JBLNBS010000033.1:0-46571 GCA_050260175.1 Patescibacteria group bacterium
GGGATGGAATGCAAGGTATCATCGCAGGCATCCCGCCCGCGACACCGGTAAAGACGGAGACCTACTATGCCTTTCGCACGATAATCCGCGGGCTGCAGGGCGGCAGGCCGATGTACGGGCAGATCGAAAACTACGGCAGTCAAGTGGTGAATACCAAGGCGCCGGACGGTACTCTTTACGTGCTGTTTCAGGGCGGTAAAACGGCGACGACGATAAGTCTCGACGTAAGCGCCCACGTCTCTTCGGGAACCGCCACCTTCTACGAGTACAGCGCCAACCACAAGGACGAGATAATCGGGACAGCCGGTTTCACTGGCGGGATACTCAATTTTACGGTGGCCAAGAACTCATTCACCCTGGTCGCAATACCCACATAGGATAGGGCTCTTTATCGGATGTATTGGAAATGGCGCCGTGTCGACGGCGCCATTTCCTTGTCCGGTTATTCATTACTCCTACTGTGCCGGTAAAGCTGCCGCGATGACCGCGTCGCCGCCCGGGCCGCAGGACCGGCCGGCCGGATCACTGGTAGATCTCGAACTCCTGGAGATAGCACCGTTCGGTATTGTTCGACCAGGCGGTGGAGTACATCCTCACGTACCGCGCGGAGACGGCGGTAAAGGAGATCTCGTCGGTGGCGCCGTCGCCCGTCGTGGTGCTGTAAACCGTGGTCCAGACGTTGTTGTCCGGCGAGACCTGGATCTGGTATGTCCGGGCATAGCAGTTGCCCCATTTCAGCACGACCGTGTCGATGGTCTGGCTTGCGCCGAGATCGACCACGATCCATTCCGCGGGCAGGGTGCTCTTTTTCAGGCTCCGCCACCAGGTGCCCGTATTGCCGTCCACGGCCATGCCGCCGTTGTTTGTGGCGGTATGGAAAGAGGAGACGGCTGTCGTCTTGCCGAGTGCCAGGTTGGCGCCGCCGCCGGCCTGGGTCGTGGCTTGCGCCGTGTTGCTCTGGCTGGAGACGTTGCCCGCCGCGTCGTAGGCTTTGACGTAGTAACTATAAGTCGTGGCGGGCTGAAGACCGGTGTCGGAGTAGGAAGTGGTGGCGCTGGTGCCGACCTGGACACCGTTACGGAAGACCTGGTAACCCGTGACGCCGACATTGTCCGTGGACGCGGTCCAGGTCAGGTTGATCTGGCTCGAGCTGACGGCGGTCGCCTCCAGGTTGGTCGGGGCGGTCGGGGCCTGCGTGTCGCCGCTCGGCGGCGTGGTGGCCTGGGCCGTGTTGCTCTGGGCCGAGACGTTGCCCGCCGCGTCAAAGGCCTTGACGTAATAGCTGTAGGTCGTGTTGGGCGACAGGCCGGTGTCGGAGTACGTGGTCCCGGTAACGGTGTCGATCTCGACGCCGCCCCGGAAGACCTTGTAACCCGCCACGCCCACATTGTCCGTGGCAGCGGTCCAGGAAAGGTCGATCCGGCTCGATGAAACGGCGGTCGCGGTCAGGTTGGCCGGGGCCGTCGGCGGCTCGGTGTCCACCGGAGGCAGCGGGGCGCTGCCGTAACCGGGTGAGCGCCCTAGGGCGTTGATGATAACTTTGAAACTGTTCCACGAGATGGTCTGGGGCGAGTCCCAGCTCCTCTGGCCGAAGGCGCGCTGCAACTCGTAAGTGCCGGCCGCCACCTGGGCTTCGGTCTCATGAGACGCTCTGTCGCACCAGATGCTGTAGTGGCCGCCCTGGTTCAGGGGGTGGTTACGCGCGATGGTCAAGCCGCCGAAGATCTCGGGTTTCCATGAGTCGTAGCATTCCTTGCCGCTGGCTTGGCCTCCGCCAACGACATAGTAAAGATGCCAGCGGACGGCGTTGTCGAAAATGAACCCGCCGTTGATGGCGTTGGTCGGTTCGTGGTTCCAATAGTCGACCTCGATGTCCTGGTTATACGTGCAGGCGCTGCCTTTGTTATACCCTGTATTAAAGCCGTCGTGCCACATCTTGACGTGTTTGCCGTACTCGTTGGCGATATCGTCCACAAAGTTCACGAAGCCGATGAAGCAGTCCGTGCAGTTGGCGGTCTCGCCGGGCTCCGCGAAATGTTCCTGGGCGTAGGTCTGGTAGTGCGGTTGGCCGTCGTAGCTGCTCAAATACTCGTCGGTGCCCAGGCCCCAGATGGGACTGGTCGAGAAGATCGGCGCATACTCCCGCACCAGGTCCTCGACGAAAGGATAGAGCAACGGGTCGCCGATGTCCATTAGGCCGGCGTTCCCGTTCAGCCACAGCTCAGGATGCTGCGACAGCATCTGCGTGGCATGGCCGGGCATGTCGATCTCCGGCACGACGATGACGTGGTACTTGGCGGCCAGGGCCAGGATCTGCGCCAGTTCCGCCTTGGTCAGGTGTTCGGCGCTGACGACCTCGGGATGGCTCGTGCACTCGATGCGGAACCCTTCCCGGTCGGAGAAGTGCATTTGCAGATAATTCATCTTGAGGTAAGAAAGCTCGCGGATCTGATCCATGAACCAGCCCGGCGTGAAGTACTTGCGCCCGCAATCGACCATGACCCCGCGTTCCTTGTAATACGTGTAGTCGCGGGCAGTGCCAGCGGCGATGGTGAAGCTCTGTTTGAGGAGTTGCAACATGGTCCGGGTACCCCAGAAGGCGCCAGTGGCCGTCTTCGCATTGATCGTCACGTGGTTGCCGATCGTCAGGAGATAACCCTCGTCGCCGATGACTGGATCCGTGGCCCCCAGGGTCATGTAGATGTCGCCGGTGCCGGGGCTGGTGCCGTTGACCGTCGCGATCGTCAGTCCGGTCATGGCCAGCAGGTCCTCGGCAAAGGTGGCCGCGTCCGCGGCGAGGGCCGAGCCGTTGTAAACGATCTGGCTGGCCGCGCTAAAGGTGTAGCTGCCGCTACCGTTCGTCCACTCCTGCATGGCCGGGATGGTGTTGGGCCGTCCGGCCGCCGTGGCAAAGGGGGAACCGATCGACAGGGCGGCGGTCAGGGCCAGGACTAGAACTAATATAAACCGTGGCTTCATGCGTTTTCCCTCCCGTGAATTATCTCTTGAATAAAGTGTTGTAAAAAACCATTTGAGACCACAAACGTAGATTACACGGATTACAAGGATTACGTTTTACGCTGGATCGTGTTTGTATCTGCGATAATCCATTTAATCTGCGTTCCGTTGTCTTTTCTACATCTCGTAAAAGGTCTCATCCAGCGCATGGAAGAGGAAGCCGGGATTCGCCCGGCTTCCTCGGGGAGATGCGTTTCCTAGAACTCGTGGCACCCGATGTCGTAGGCGCCATCCGGGGTGGCGTTGCCAAAATAGTCCTGGCTGCCCATGCCCCGCGGCGCCTCGGTCACCGCCCGGCCCGCGTCGATGCAAGGCGAACCGGCCTGCAGCATATAGCTGGCCGCGGAACCGCCGCCCATCGCGACCACCATCGGGTTGGCGTTGATGCCATGGGCGTCATAACCCTTGGACTGCCAGGCGGACCAAGTGGTCACCTGCTTGCCGGCATTGAGGAACAATACGCCGCCCTCGACCCGGTAATAGCAGTTGTAATCCGAGGTCAGAGTGCCGGCCGTGTGCCGGACGAGGTAACTGACGGCGTTCTGATTTTGGCTCCTCGTCTTGTCGCAGATGAAGATGTTGTTGTAGGACCGCATGACCGGAGCGCCCGACTTGCCCCACTTGCTGCTCGAGAGGCAGGCGCCCTCGCCCTCGGCCATCTCGGAACCGGCGGAGCGCTCGGGGATGTAGTAGACGACGTTATTGTACATCCACGCGTCGGAGCCGCCGAAGTTCTCGATGCCCGCGCCGTTCTTGGTCGCGTCGTGCTCGGAGACGAAGTAGCGCAGGGTCTGCCGGTAGGAGAAACCGCGCTGGAAACCGTAGCCGATGGGCCAGGTCATGAGGAGGCAGCCCTCACCCGTGTTGTCGTGGGAGTAGCAGTACTGCACCGCGCAGTCGATGGCGCCGAGATCCAGGTCAAAGCCGCTGCCGTCCCGGGTGGCGCTGGTGTAATACGGCGCCATGTTGTGGTGCGACTCGCAGAACTGGATGACGACGTCGCTCGAGTCCCAGCACCAGATGCCCACGCGGGCGTTGCGCGCCCAGCCGTTGCCGTAGGCCTCGCAGTGGTCGATGAGCCCGTACTGGACGGGGCCAAAGACGCAGCCGTCGCCGCCGTTATCGTGGAAGGTCGAGTTCAGGACCTGCACGTTGGTGGTGGTGTAGGTGATGGCCTTGGTGTACGTGCATGAGGCCTCGAGGCCGTTCTTGTGCACGTTGTATACGGTGACGCCGGTCACGGCCACGTCGTCGATGGTGCCAAAATTGTTCTGGCCCACGTCGTACATGCCGGCGCAGATGTAGATGCCGTTCCAGTGGCCGTCGTGGACCACGCAGTTCTCCACGCGGATGTGGGCCGTGGTCCCGCCGTTCAGGGCGCGGATGGCCAGGACGGGGAAGCCCGTCCCGGTCGCGTCGGCGTCCTCGAGATCGCCGCCCAGATCGCTGGTGAGCGGCACGGGATTCAGCCCGGTCTGGGTCAGATCCAGGTTGCGGACCGTCCAGTAGCTGACGTTTAACAGCTTGAGGGCCGTGTCGGCGTTGCCGATTATCTTCGGCAGGTTCCCGGTGCCGTAATCGGCGATGACGATGGGGGCGCCAGCCGAGCCGGAACCGGTGGGCTGGAAGACGTTCTCCTGCCAGACGCAGCCCCTTTTGAGCAGGATCTGGTCGCCTGGCCCGTAGACCTGGGACTCGGCCCTGTTCAAGGTCCGCCAGGCCGTCGCGGCGCTGGTGCCGTTGTTGGCGTCGTTGCCGGACACGGCGTCTATGTAGTAGATGGCGGGTGCGGCCTGCGCGAGGATCGCGGCCGCGGTGAGCAGGACTAGCGCGATCAGCGTGATTCTCTTGACCAAGGAACAAACCTCCTCTTCGTACTAGTAATAACCGGCGGCTTGATTTGTTGGGACATCACTCCTTTCCGCGCGGCTCTGGCTCTCACTGGATTGACTATGATGCAGCCGCTCGGCATTATGCACGATCCCGGAGTTTGTACGGCCAGCCCGTGTTTCGGCCGCAGGAGCACAGGCTCCGAGAGCATGCGCAGCACGCTGCATCTGGCGGCCCACGGCACGGCGCGCGCGGGCTTCCAAGTTATGCCGCGCTCCCCTTATATTTCTCGGGCGGGGCTGTCTCATCCTGCTTGAATTTTTAGACAAAATTAACATAGAAAAGGAAAACAGCTGCCGGATGGCGGTGAAACGGGGTATTTCACATCGCTGCTAGAGGCTAAAGCAACGATCGTAACGCGGCCGCCAGCCCCGCGGCCACCAGTATCCGTCCGAGGGATCGAATTCGTAGCGGTTCCGGTAGGAGAGGGGATCGGCCGTCAGTTTTTCCAGGGCATAGACGAGCCGGTCGATGTCGCGGGTGCTGTTATACAACCCCAGGCTGATACGGACCATGCCCGGATGTCCCGGATCGGGGCCCGCCGCGCGTTCGTTCTTGGCGATCGCCTCCGTCTCGCCGATCCCGAGCAGGCGCTGAACGTACGGCCTGGCGCAAAAACAACCGCTGCGCACGCCGATGGCGTGCTCGCAGGCCAGGATGGCGGCGACCAGGCCGTGCGGCAGCCCGGATATATTGAAACTGAGGATGCCGACGCGATCGACGTCGGGATAGGCCGGACCGTAGAGAATGAGTCCGGGCAGGCAGCGGAGGCGCTCCACGAGGCTCGTCAGTAGCTTGCGCTCCCGGGCCTCGATGGCGTCCAGGCCGGTGTCTGACAGGATGCGCAGCGCGGCGGCGAGCGCCACGGCGCCGAGCACGTTGGGTGTTCCGGCCTCGTCCCGCTCGGGGGGTGCGGCCCATTTGACGCGGCCGAGGGTGACGCCGCTCACCGTGCCGCCGCCCGCGTACTCGGGCGCCCCCTGCGCAAAGAACCAGCGCGGTCCGATCAGGGCGCCGGCGCCATAGGGTGCATATATCTTGTGCCCCGAGACGGCCAGAAAATCGAGATGGCCGGGATCGTCGTCCGGCAGGGCGTCGACCGGACGGTGGGCCGCCAACTGGGCCGCGTCCACCACGATCCTCGCCCCGTGGCGGTGGGCCAGGGAAGCGGCCAGGTGCAGGTTTGTCAGGCACCCCGTGACATTGGAGGCGCCGGTCAGGGCCACGAGCCTGATGCGCGGAGCATAAGCGGAGAATGCCCAGGAAAGATGGTCCAGATCGATAGTGCCGTCGGGCCGGAGGCCGATGTAGATCATGGTGGCCTTGTCGCGCCAGGGCAGGTCGTTGGAGTGATGCTCGGCCAGGGAGGTGACGGCCATGTCACCCTCCTGCCAGGGCCAGCGATGGGCCAGCTTGTTCAGGGCCTCGGTGGTGTTCTTGCCAAAGATCACGACATTCGTCGCTGGATCGTAGCCAAAGAACTCCGCCACGATGCGGCGCGCCTGCTCGTAGATCTCCGTGGCCAGCCTGGACTTGAAGCCCGCCCCCCGGTGCACGCTGGCATACCACGGCAGAAACTCGCCGACCTTGGCCGCCACACCGCACAGGGCCGGGGTGCTGGCGGCGTTGTCCAGGTTGACGTAGGGGAGGTCCCGGCCGCCGGCCGTGGGCACCAACCGCCCCTGGCCCACCACGCTCAGATCGGGTCTGCTCGACACTTCGCAGCTCCTATGGTCTCAAGGCATGCAAGTGTTGTCCGCCGGATACGGCGGCGCAAAGTACCAGAGATAGTCATGGTATGCCCGGGAAGGACGCGGGGTGAGGAGAGGAAAAGGAAAGAGCCCCGGAGGGCTCTACGCTTCCTTTAGCCTGCCGTAAGCTTTTTCCAGCGGTGCTTTTTGTTCGTAGTCGACCTTGGGTGCCAGAGATTCATAGAGCTGTTGGCAGCCCTGGACCCGATCGGCGAAAACCTTGTCGGCGATACCCGCGTCGATGGCCTGCTTGAGGGCGTATTCCACGCTCTGGCCCATCTTGGTGGCGGCAAAGAACATCTCCTCGTACCGCTTGAAGGGATTTTTTTTGCCAAATAGACCCATCAAACGCACCCCCCTCTTCGGTAATTACATATTTAGATTCGACGCGGGCGCCCGGATCCCTGCCGGGATGACATCGACCGGCAAAAAAGTGAGGGGGGCGGGAGGCGGTTCGCGCGCGAGCCCGGTTCTTTGGGGCTGAGCGGCAGGCATAGATTTTGAACGGAGGTGGGATGAGGGTGGCCGAGCGGAGGGGTTTCAGCCAGCGTCTGGTGGAGATGCTCGAGCTGCCGCCGGACATCGTCCTGGACCTGCCCAAGCTCACTCTCATCGGCGACAGGCAAGTCTCCCTCGAGAACCATCGGGGCGTGATCGAGTATGCCCCCGACCTGGTACGGGTCAGCTCCAACCGGGGCGAGATCAGGATCAGGGGAGTGGACCTGTCCATCAGATCCATCGTCAAGGAGGAGATCCTCCTCCATGGACGGGTGATCGGGGTTGACCTGGTCGACTGGAGCACTGGCAGGTGAGGCTCTATCATGTCTGGGCGGAGATCGGCGGCTACCTGGTGGTGCTCATCCGGGGCGCCGCCCTTGAGCGCCTGCTCAATCTGGCCAGCGCCAACGGGATCTATCTCTGGGACATCAGGCGTTACCGCCCCGATTTCATGGTCGTCTCGGTGGGGCCGCGAGGGTTCCGCGCCCTGCGGCCTTACCTGCGCCGGACGCACTGCCGCGCCGCGATCAAACGACGGCGCGGCCTGCCGTTCCTGTGGCGCCGCCTGGCCCGCCGGCCGGGTTTCCTCGCTGGCTTCGCGCTCTTTGCGGCCACCATCGGCATTTTGACGGGCTTTGTCTGGCGCATCGAGGTGGTGGGCGCGGAAAGGCTGCCGCGCGCGGCCATCCTTCGCTCCCTGCGCCGTCTCGGTTTATACGAGGGGGTCTGGCGGGGCAGACTGGACAAGGACGGCATCGAAAAGCGGCTGGCCATCGCCACGCCCGACGCTGACTGGCTGGGCCTGGAGATCAGGGGCATGGTGGCGGTGGTGCGCGTGGTGGAAAGGATCCTACCGCCGCGCCAGAGGTCGGGCGGCGACCTGGTGGCCGCCAGGGACGGTCTCATCACGGGCATGGTGGTCTACCGCGGCACACCGGCCGTCGCCGAAGGCGAAACCGTGCATGCGGGCCAGCTCCTGGTGAGCGGGGTGGAGGTGCGGGCCGACGCGGCCGGCCAACTCGCGCCCCGCAAGGTGCCTGCCAGCGCGCGCGTAAGGGCGCGGGTCTGGGATGAGGCCCGTTCGCTGGTCCCACTCGCATTCTGGCGTCTCGTGCCCACCGGCCGCCGGACATCCGCGCTGAGGCTGCGGCTCGGCCCGTGGCAGGCCGTGCTTGGCAGCGGACGTCCGCCTTACATATGGTTCCAGCAATCCCGGTCGCGTCATAGCCTGCGTATCGGCAGGAATACCCCGCCCCTTGTCGAACTGACCATCGACCGCTACCGGGAGGCGCGGCCCGTCTTGTGCCGCCGGGACCGTAGGGCCGCGGCCGCGCTCGCCGCTGCCGAGGCCCGGGCCAGGCTCGGTACGGGCCAGGGCGTCCGGATCGCCGTGCAGGACGACGGCGGCTGGGTGACGGCTATCGCCACCCGCGAAAGCGTGGAGGAGATCGCCGTGCCCGACGGGAGGGAGACTGGAGCAGAGATTGACCGGAGAAGCACAACGACAGTTCGTCGTGGAGAATAGGCTGGCCTCAGCGCTTTTTGGCCCCCATGATGAACATCTGCATGCACTGGAAGCGGCCCTCGGCGTCAAAGCTTATCCCCGCGGTAATGCCGTACAGGTCGAAGGCCCGGCGGCCGCCGTGGACCAAGCGCTGGCGGTCCTGGCCTCGCTCTCCATCGAGGCGGAACGGGGCCAGAGCCTGTCGCCCGCGGAGGTCGATCATGCGCTGCGCCTGGCAAAGGATGGACAGGCCCAGACGCTCCAGGATTTGGAGAACGAGATCGTGCTGGTGACGGCCAGGGGCAAGAGGCTCAGGCCGCGCACCATCGGACAGTACAAGTACGTGGAGGCCATCAAGGGCTGCAATCTGACCTTTGGCATCGGCCCGGCCGGCACGGGCAAGACTTATCTGGCCGTGGCCTTGGCCATTCGCGCCCTGCAGGCCAAGGAAGTGAACAGGATCGTCCTGACCCGGCCCGCGGTGGAAGCCGGGGAAAAACTGGGTTTTCTGCCCGGGGATCTCCAAGAAAAAGTCGATCCCTACCTGCGCCCGCTCTACGATGCGCTGTACGACACCCTCGGCGTGGATGTTTTCCAGCGCTACATGGAGCGGGGAATTATCGAGATCGCCCCTTTGGCCTACATGAGGGGACGTACGCTCGACGACTCCTTCATTATTCTCGACGAGGCACAGAACACCACGCCCGAACAGATGAAGATGTTCCTGACCCGGCTGGGTTTTGGCTCCAAGGCGGTGGTCACGGGGGACATCACCCAGATCGACCTGCCAAAGGGGAACCAGTCGGGCCTGGCGGAGGTGCCAGAGGTCTTCGAAGGCGTCGAGGGCATCGCCGTGGTCTTCCTCTCGGACCGGGACGTGGTCCGGCACGAGCTGGTGCAGCGCATCATCCGCGCGTACGAGCGCCACGAGAAAGCGAAGGAGTCTGCGGAGCCGCCCGATCAACCGCCTGCCTGAGGTGGCGCATTGGACAACAAGGATACCGTACAGATTGAGAACGGTCGTATCAGGAACAGGCGCATGGCCATCGGCCTCAGCCGCCTGTTCGCGCGCGCCTACCAGGTGACCCTGGCCAAGCCCCTTATGCGCGAGATCCTCATCGGCATCGCGATTTTTTTCGCCCTGGTGGCCGTGATGCAGGTCGGCCTGGTGCCGCAGCGCATCAAGGCCGTGGCGGGCAGGCCTGCCGAGCAGGAGGTCCTGGCCCCGCGCGACATCCGCGACCCCTTTATGACGGAAAAAAGGCGCGAGGAGGCCAGGCGCAGGGCCCGCCTCGACGCCGAGCTGGACCCCGCCAACTGGTATATCGCGCCCGAGAGCGGCGTCCACGCCGCGGCCCGCCTCGATGAGTTCGTGCGGGACGTGGCGCAGGCCAGGGCCGGTTTGAGCCAGGCCGTGAGCGCGGGCGGCGGTGACAACCAGATCCTGGCCAAGCTCAGGCAAAAATGGGTCGGCGTCACCACGGCCGCCTGGGAAGGCCTGCTCATGGCCAGTGCCGACCAATTCGCCCAATGGCAGCAGGCCCTGGAAAAAATCCTGGTGGCCGTGGAGGAGAGCGAGCGCATCAGCGATCTCAACCTGCGCAGCTTTCGCGAGTCCCTGCCCCAGGCCGCCGCGAGGTACGGCTGGAACCCGAACGACCACGTGCTGCTCGGCACCCTAAGGGGGCTCGTGACGCCCAACCTCATCCTGGACCAGGCCAAGGTGGACAGCCTGGTCAGGCAGGCGGACCAGGCCACGACCCCGTTCTATTACCGTACCGGCGAGCCGATCCTGACGCGGGGCGAGATCGTCACCCAGGACAAGCTGCGGCTGCTCAAGAGCCTGGGCATGGTGGCCGGCAGCAACGTACCCCTGGCATACATCAGCCTGATCCTGTTTGTCCTCGTCCTGATCGCCCTGGCCGTGGGCTATCTCTACCGGTTCAGGCCCGAGACGCTGCGCCAGGAACGCCTGATGTACCTTTTGGCGGTCACGCTCATCATCGCCGCGATCATGGGCAAATTCTTCGCCGTGCTGAGCCCCGAGGCCACGCTGGCTTTCTTTGCCCCGGTCACCTTTGCCAGCATCCTCTGGATCCTTCTGCTCGATTCCCAAGTGGCCCTCATGATGACCGTCCTGCTCAGCCTCCTGATGGGCGTGGTCACCGGTTTCCGTCTGAGCTTTACCATCTACGTCCTCATCGGCGGCAGCGTTTCCATCTTCGTCCTTGCCGAGCGGCAGCAGAGGGCCGATCTGATCAAAAACGGCTTCTTCGTCTCCTGCGCCAATGTCTTTACCGTCATCCTCCTTATGCTGCTGAGCGGGGAGATGCCCCCCCTGCGGGAGGTGGGCCTGCGTCTGGCCCTGGCCGCCTTTAACGGCGTGACGGCGGCCGTCATCGCCATAGGACTTCTGCCGTTCCTCGAGAACCTCTTTGGCCTGACCTCCACGATCCGCCTCCTGGAACTGGCCAATCCGAACCAGCCCCTGCTCAGGCAGCTCCTGGTCGAGGCGCCGGGCACGTACCATCACAGCATCATCGTGGGCAACCTGGCCGAGGCCGCGGCGGACAGCGTGGGCGCCGACGCCCTGCTCGCCAGGGTGGGCGCCTATTACCACGATATCGGCAAGGTCAAGCGGCCGTACTTTTTTACGGAGAACCAGATCGCCCAGGACAATCCCCACGAGAAACTCACACCCACGCTCAGCACCCTGATCATTACAGCCCACGTCAAGGAGGGCGTGGAGATGGCCCGCCAGGCCGGGCTGCCCGAGAACGTCGTGGACATCCTGGAGCAGCACCACGGCACGGATTTGGTCCGCTACTTTTACGCCCGCGCGGCCGAGAACACCCAAGCCGATCTGGCGGAGACGGACTTTCGCTACGACGGCCCCCGGCCGCAGAGCAAGGAGGCGGCCCTGATCATGCTGGCCGATTCCGTCGAGGCGGCCGTGCGGGCCATGGCCAAGCCCACACCGGCCAAGATCGAGGCCCTGATCACGCGCATCATCAAGGAACGGCTGGATGACGGCCAGTTCGACGAATGCGACCTCACCCTGAGGGATCTTGACCGCATCGGGTCCACCTTCCTCAAGGTGCTGGGCGGCATCTTTCACACCCGCCTCGAGTACCCCGAGAGCATCATCCGGGAATTCGAGCGAAAGAAGGGCGCCAATGCCGATCCACGTAAACAACCTGCGGGATGAGGCGGAGATTCCCGGCGAGACCGAGGATCTGTTGCGGAATGTGGCCGAAGCGGCCCTGGCCCGCGCCGGGCGCGGCGGGAGCGAGGCCGGCATCACGCTGGCCGACGACGCGTACCTGCAGGAGCTCAACCGCGCGTACCGGGGGATCGACGCCCCGACCGACGTGCTCGCCTTTGCCATGCTGGAATCGGCTCCCGGCGAGCCTCCCTGCGGGGAGGCCGGGCCGGAGCTCATGGGCGACGTCGTGATCTCGCTCGAGCGCGCGCGGTCGCAGGCGGACGAGTACGGCCATTCCCTCCGGCGCGAGTTGGCGTATCTGGCCGTGCACGGCATGCTGCATCTCCTGGGCTACGATCACGCGAGTCCCGACGCCGAGCAAAAGATGCGGGAGGCGGCGGAGGAGATCCTGGCCGCCAACGGCCTGGGGCGCGAAGCCTGATGCGCCGCCGCAGCACCATCCAGAGCTTCGACTGGGCCTTTCGGGGCATCCTCCACGCGCTGCGGACCCAGCGCCATATGCGCTGGCACGTGGTCATCGGCACGGCCGCGATCGTCCTCGCCCTCCTGCTCAGGCTCACCAAGGCGGAGATCCTCATCCTGCTCGGCACCGTGACGCTGGTCCTGGTGGCCGAGATGTTCAATACGGCCATCGAGGCCGCCATCGATCTCTATACCAAGGAATACCACCCGCTGGCCGCGGCGGCCAAGAACATCGCCGCCGGCGCGGTCCTCCTCACGGCGGTCAACGCTCTGGTCGTGGGGTACGTGATCTTCGTCCCCTCGCTGGAATCGCTCCTCCCGCCCGTATTGGACCGGGCGGTGAAATCGCCGCCGTACATGACCCTGGCGGCCCTGCTCCTGGTCGTCACGGCCGTGATCGTGCTCAAGACGGCCAGGCGCCGGGGCTCGGTCATGCAGGGCGGCATGCCCAGCGGGCATACGGCGGTCGCTTTTGCCCTGGCCACGTCCGTGGTCTACCTCACGCGGCGCCAGCCGACCGCCGCGGTCCTGGCGGTGCTCTTGGCCTCCCTGGTGGCGGAGAGCCGCCTGGAGTCCCGGATCCACACCGTGGCGGAGGTCCTGGCCGGCGCGGCCCTGGGCGTGCTCCTGACCACCCTGGTTTTTCAATTGCTCTACCGGTACGCCTAAGAGTTTGTGCGACTAACCCGATTCGTGGCTTTCGAAGCACAAACTCTGGTATCAAATACCACACGGTTACACTGTATCTAGTGATCCGTGGCATTACGCGCACAGGCGCCTAAGAGTTTGTGCGACTAACCTGATTTATTGCATTGAGAATATGTGTTTACATTTACAGTTCAAAATGGTTTTACAATGCATTTCACGCCGCTTCCAAAAGCGCTGTGAAAAACCGTTCTTGGACCGATAAACACGTAAAACAGGGAACGACATCACATGATTTACATGATTAATGGGATTAGCAAGATTCAAGATAAAGGTCATCAATAAGGTAATTTAATAGACAAATTATCCGTGTGAATCCTGAAAATCATGTTAATCCTGTTAAATCGTTTCTAATCACGTAAAGCGATTATGCAGTTCAGGCAACATAACGATTTCATGCGATTCTATAACTCCTTGTCATCTGGGTACTAATCGCAATAATCTACGTTCCGGTACCTTTTTCACACCGCTTCTAGGAGCCTGCACGCCTAATGCCACGGACTACAAGATACAGTGTAACCGTGTGGCACTTGATACCAGAGTTTGTGCTCCGAAAGCCACGAATCGAGTTAGTCGCACAAACTCCTAGCAATAGCTGTAAAAACCATACTCCCCAGTGAGACGTGGATAAGCAGAGAACGCACTTGACGAATTTGCGGTTCTGCGGGTTTCCTCCTTCTCTGCACATTCCGTCTGACGGGGTTTTTACATGCCGGGATCGCGGCGGGCCACTGTCCAAATCGGGCATAACAGGAGACGACCATGGCCGATAAGTCTTTGATCATCGTGGAGTCGCCGCACAAGGCCAAAACCATCGAGCAGTTCCTGGGGCAGGAATACGCGGTCAAGGCCTCGCTCGGCCACGTCTGGGATCTGCCCAAGAGCAAGTTCGGCGTGGATATCGAGGACGAATTCAAGCCGGTGTACGTGGCGATCAAGGGCCAGGACAAGGTGATTGCCGAGCTCAGGACCTCGGCGCGCAATGCCCGGCGCGTTTTCCTGGCCACCGACCCCGACCGGGAGGGGGAAGTCATCTCATGGCACTTGGCCCAGGCACTGGACCTGGGCGCCAAGGCCGTGCGGATCGAGTTCCACGAGATCACGCCGCGCGCCGTCAAAGGCGCGCTTTCCGCGCCCCGCGAGATCGATGTCAAACGCGTCAACGCCCAGCAAGCCCGGCGTGTTCTGGACAGGATCATAGGGTACCAGCTGAGCCCCCTCCTGTGGCGCAAGGTCCGCCGCGGCCTCTCCGCGGGCAGGGTGCAGTCCGTGGCCGTCCGCCTGATCGTGGAGCGCGAGAATGAGATCAGGGATTTCAAGCCCGTCGAGTACTGGACCATCGAGGTCGGCCTGGCGACGCGGGGCGGGGAGGAACTGACGGCGCGGGTCGTCAGCCACCGGGGACGAAAACTCGAGATCGGCGACTGCGATGAGGCGGCGAGGCACCGCGAGGTTTTGGCAGGCCTCAGCTACGTCGTCACCGAGGTGCGCCGCAAAGAAAAGCAGCGTTTCGCCCCGGCCCCCTTCACCACCAGCACGCTCCAACAGGAGGCCTCCCGCAAGCTGGGCTACGGGGCGCGGAGGACCATGGTCCTGGCCCAACAGCTCTACGAGGGGCTCGAACTGGGCGACGAGGGCAGTATCGGCTTGATCACCTACATGCGCACGGACTCCGTGCGAGTGGCGGAGGAGGCGCAGGCCGAGGCGGCCGAGTTTATCGAGGAGAAGTACGGGTCCGCATACCTACCGGACAAGCCCCCGGTATACAAGACCAAGGCCGCCGCGGCCCAGGAAGCCCACGAATGCGTGAGGCCGACCAGCATCAAGCGCACGCCGGAGTTGCTCAAGCCCTATCTGAACCGGGATCAGTTTAGGCTGTACCAATTGATCTGGTCTCGCTTTGCCGCCAGCCAGATGGCGCCCGCGCTCCTCGACACGGTGGCTGTCGAGATCGCCGCCGGCGATTATTCTTGCCGCGCCAATGGCTCGAACGTCAGATTCCGCGGTTATCTCGAGGTCTATCAGGAGGGGCGGGACGACGAGGCCAAGGAGGAGGAAGGCATCCTACCGGTCCTCGCCAAGGACGAGGTTCTTTCCCTGGCCGGAAGCGGCGTGCAACCCAAACAGCATTTTACCCAGCCCCCGCCCCGCTATTCCGAGGCCATGCTCGTCAAGGTCCTGGAGGAAAAGGGTATCGGCCGCCCCAGCACATACGCACCCACCATCGATACCATCCTTCGCCGGAACTACGTGCAACTCGAGGAAAAAAGGTTTCACCCCACCAAGCTCGGCGAGGCGGTTCTCAAACTGCTGATCGATCATTTTCCCGACGTGGTCGACCTCGGTTTTACGGCCGATCTCGAACGGCGGCTCGACGGGATCGAGGAGGGCGGCATCCGGTGGCAGGATGTCGTGCGTGAGTTCTATACGCCGTTCATGACCGATCTGGAACGGGCCAAGGAAGAGGTGGCGCGGGTCAAGATCGAGGACGAGGTGAGCGACGTCCCCTGCGACCTCTGCGGCCGCATGATGGTGATCAAGTACGGCCGGTTCGGCAAGTTTTTGGCATGCCCCGGTTTTCCCGCGTGCAGGAACACCAAGCCGTATCGCAGGCAGTTGGGGGTGGCCTGCCCTCTTTGCGGACAGCCCGTGATCGAGCGGCGCACGAAAAAGAAGCGCCGTTTCTATGGCTGCAGTGCCTATCCGGCCTGCGATTTTCTCAGCTGGCAGCCCCCGGCGCCGAGCCCCTGCCCGAAATGCGGCTCGTTTGCCCGGGCGCGGGGGCCCAAGGGGGGGCCGCAGGAATTGGTCTGCGCCAGGGAAAGCTGCGGCTATGTTGGACCGGTCGGGATGGATGACGGCAGGCCGTGAGCGAGGCGATCGTGATCGGCGGCGGCCTGGCCGGCGCCGAGGCGGCCTGGCAATTGGCCAGGCGTGGCAGGCGCGTCGTACTTATTGAGATGAGGCCCGGCAAGACGACGCCCGCGCACCGCACCGGATTCCTTGCCGAGCTTGTCTGCAGCAATTCGCTACGCGGCGCGGGTTTGGAGAACGCGGTCGGGCTGCTCAAGGAGGAGATGCGTAGGCTCGATTCGCTGATCATGGCCGCGGCCGACGCCACGCGCGTGCCCGCAGGAGGCGCCCTGGCGGTTGACAGGACGGAGTTCGCCGCGTTCGTCACGGCGCGGCTGACCGCGGATCCCCTGATCGGCGTGGTGCGCGAGGAAGCGGAGGAAATTCCCGACGGCCCCGCGGTCATCGCCACCGGCCCCTTGACCGCGGGCCGTTTCGCCGAGAGTCTGCGCCTCTTCTTCGGCGAGGATTACTTTCATTTCTATGACGCGGCCGCGCCCATCGTCTACGCGGACACCCTCGATCTGGGCATCCTCTTTCGTTCCTCGCGCTACGGCAAAGGCGAGGACGACGCCTACCTCAATTCCCCCCTGAACGCCATGGAATACGAACGTTTCCTCCGCGCGTTGCTGGAGGCCGATGTGCACGCCGGCGACCTGCCCGAGGATGCGGTTTTTTTCGAGGGCTGCCTGCCGGTGGAGGTCATGGCCAAAAGGGGCTCCGAGACCCTCCGCTACGGGCCCATGAAGCCCGTGGGACTGACGGATCCCCGCACGGGCCGCCGCCCGTACGCAGTCGCGCAATTGCGCCGGGATGACGCCGCGGGTACACTCTATAACCTGGTGGGCTTTCAGACCCGCCTGACCCACGGCGAGCAGGCCAGGGTTTTCAGGCTGCTGCCGGGCTTGGCCAACGCGGAGTTCGCCAGGTTCGGCGGCATGCACCGCAACTCCTACCTCAAATCACCCCTTGTCATGAAAGCCACGGGTGAAGCAAAGAACCGCCAGGGACTGTTCCTGGCCGGGCAGCTCATCGGCGTGGAGGGATATGTCGAATCCGCCGCGAGCGGCCTGGTTGCGGGTGTGAACCTGGCCCGCCGCCTTGCGGGCCAGGAGCCGTATACTTTTCCGCCCGAAACCGCCCACGGCGCGCTCATGGCTTACGTTGCCAACGCCGCGGCGGAAGGATTCCAGCCCATGAACGTCAACTACGGCCTATTGCCCCCGCCGCGCGGACTGTTCCATGGCCGCCGGGAGGCAAGACTCGCTGTGGCCGCCGCGGCCCTTGAGGCAATCTCATCGGTAAAAAACTGCATTATCTAGCAAAAATCGACAGCAAGCTTTCCTTGGCCGGCTATTCACCGGCGTACGCTGCAAGGGCGGCAATAAGCGCCATGAGGCGGAATAATGGGATGCGCGCCGTGCAAAAATGGCCCGATTTATGCCAAGCGATGGAAGTGGTTGTCTTGCAAAAAGCGACACAATATGATATTATGCTCATGGGATTTGGATGGACCAGCTAATAGAGGGTTTTTTGGAAACCATCCGGCTTACCAAGGGCGCGGACAGTAAAACCGCCGTCGCCTATGCTACGGATCTGTATCAATTCAACCGGTTTCTGGGCGAACACGGCATCGCGGCGCCGGAGCAAGTCACACATCTTTTACTCCGGGAATTCCTGGCCAGGCTCAGGAAGCAAAACCTGGCAAAGAGCACGATCGGGCGCAAGATTGCAGCCGTGAGATCGTTCTACCGTTTCTTGTGCAGGCGGGGTTTGATCGCCAACAATCCCGTGCTCGGGCTCTCCACCCCGCGCAGGGAAAAGCATCTTCCGAGGTTTCTCTATCCCGAGGAAGTAGAACGCCTGCTGGCCGCCCCGAGTTCACCGGCGCCCCTACGGCTGCGGGATCTGGCGATCCTAGAGACCTTTTACGCCACAGGGATGCGCCTATCCGAGCTGGTAGGTTTGCAGCTCGGGGATGTCGATTTCGGGCTGGGCTGCGTCAGGGTCATGGGCAAGGGCGCCAAGGAGCGTATCGTGCCCATGGGGCGCGTGGCGTTGGCGGCATGCGAGGATTACCTGCTCATGGGGCGTCCGGCTTTGGCCGCCGGCCGTGGAGAGGAACCTGCCTTCTTCCTCAATTACCGGGGTGGAGCCCTTTCGGGACGGAGCGTGGAGAGGATGCTCGCGCGTTACCTGGCGTGGATCGCTATGGACAGGCGGGCGACTCCGCATTCCCTGCGGCATTCATTCGCAACCCATCTCCTGGAGAACGGGGCTGACCTTCGCGTGGTGCAGGAGTTGCTTGGGCATGTCAATGTTTCTACCACCCAGATATACACCCACCTCACCAAGGAACGCCTCAAGCGGGTATACGAGCGTACTCATCCCCGGGCTTGAAGCTTATAAGATAAAAAAACATAATTTTGCGGCGAATGAGTAGGATAGAAAGCATGAAGATTCAATCCACGGTCAGGAGCACGACCGTCGTCGGGGTGCGGCGCAACGGCCGGGCGGCTCTCGCCTCCGACGGCCAGGTGACGGTGGGGGAGACCGTCGTCAAGGCGGCGGCGCGCAAGGTGCGGCGCCTCTATGAAGGCCGTATCCTGGCGGGTTTCGCCGGTTCGTTGGCGGATGCCATGACGCTTTTCGATCTCTTCGAGCGCAAGCTGGGGGAGTATCATGGCAGCCTTTCGCGGGCGGCCGTGGAGATGGCCAAGGAATGGCGCCTGAACAGGGCATTGCGCAGGCTGGAGGCCCTGCTCTTGGTCGCGGATCGGGATAATCTCCTTATCGTATCCGGTGCGGGCGAGGTGATCGAGCCCGATGACGGCGTGGCGGCAATAGGTTCCGGCGGGCCCGTGGCCCTCGGCGCGGCCCGCGCCATGTTGCGGTTCACCGAATTGGATGCGGGGGTCATCGCCAGGGAAGCAGTGGCCATCGCAGGAAAAATATGCATCTACACGAACGAGGAGATCACTCTGGAGGAACTGACGTGAGCTGCGAGAGCGATCTGACGCCTGCAACGATCGTGGCGGAGCTGGATCGGTATATTATCGGGCAGCGCAGCGCCAAACGTGCCATCGCCATCGCCGTGCGCAACCGGGTGAGACGGAGCCGCCTGGCCGCCGAGATCCGCGAGGACGTGATGCCAAAGAACATCATGATGATCGGCCCCACCGGCGTGGGCAAGACGGAAATCGCCCGGCGCCTGGCCAAGCTGGTCGGTGCGCCGTTCATCAAGGTCGAAGCGACGAAGTTTACCGAGGTTGGCTATGTGGGCCGCGACGTGGATTCCATGGTGCGGGATCTCGTCGAGGCCGGCATCAGGATGGTCAAGGCGCGCCGGCTGCAGGAGGTCGGTGAACAGGCCGCCAAGGCCGCGGAAGAGCGCCTGATCGACCTCATTCTCGGCGTGCGGGCGCCCAAGGAGAGAAACCCCTTTGCCTTGCTGGCGGGTTTGGGTGCGCGCGACGACGCCAGGGAGGAGGAGAAAGACGGGAAGGAGGAGATGCGGGGGGGGGTCCGCGCCCGTCTGGCGCGGGGGGAACTTGAGGATGCATGGGTCGACGTGGAGATCGAGGAGGAGCAGCATCTCGGAGATACCCTGGCCCAGGCGGGCCTCGAGGAGATGGGCATTAATCTCCAGGAGATGCTCGGCAATATCTTGCCCAGGCGCAGAAAGAAACGGCGCCTGCGTGTGTCGGACGCGCGCAGGATCTTGCAGCAGCAAGAGGCGGATCGCCTGATCGATCTGGATGAGATCAACCAGGAGGCCGTGGCCAGGGCGGAGGAAGAGGGCATTATCTTCCTCGATGAGTTCGACAAGATCGCCGGCAGGGAAGGCGGTACCGGCCCAGACGTATCCCGCGAGGGAGTGCAGCGTGATATCCTGCCCATCGTCGAGGGAACGACGGTCATGACCAAATACGGGCAGGTACGCACGGATCACATCCTCTTCATCGCGGCCGGAGCCTTTCACGTGGCCAAGCCCTCAGATCTTATCCCCGAATTACAAGGACGTTTTCCGATACGCGTAGAGTTGTCGAGTCTGAACAAGGACGAGTTCGAGCGGATCCTGACCGAACCTGAGAATTCCCTGACCAAACAGTATGCGGCCCTGCTCGCCACCGACGGCGTGGAGCTTACCTTTGCTCCCGACGGGGTGGCCGCCATCGCCGAGGCTGCGTGTAGAATTAACGAGGAAAACGAGAACATCGGGGCAAGGCGCCTGCACACCATCCTCGAGCAGGTGCTGGAGGAGATCTGTTTTTCCGCTCCCTCGCCGCAGGCCACGCGGATCGTGGTAGACCGTGCATACGTGGATTCGCGTTTGGCGGGAATCTTCCAACGTTCGGATTTGAGCCGCTACATCCTGTAATCGACAAGGAGGAAAAGATACATGGCCACCCTATTGGAAAAGGTCAGGCAGATCAATCAGTTGGTGCAATCCAGCGCGGAAGTGGTGGAAGATTTCTCGCCCATGACGGATGTCCTGGGCAACACGGTGGGCGCCAATGTATATCTCGCGAGCCCGGAGGGCGCCATCCTCGGCCACACCCTCACCGAGGAGGCCGACTGCCCAAAGACGGTCATCGACGCCGAAGCCAGGCTGTCGCCCCAATTCCAGCAGCGCCTTGCGTTCCTCCTTCAACCCGCCATGAATATCAGCCTGGAGGGTTGTTTCTTTCACGAGACCGGTTGCAAATGCCCGCCGAGGATGCTCATCATCATCCCCATCCAGAGCGGCGGCGAGCGGCTCGGCAGCCTGATCCTCACGCGCCGCAAGGGTGGATTCGAGGACGATGACCTGATCGTCGCCGAGGTGGGGGCCACCGTGATCGGTATGGCCATCCTCCGCCGCCGGGTGGAACGCTCCGAAGCGGAGGCCCGCCAAAAGGCAAACGTGCAGATCGCCCTGGATTCACTCTCGTTCTCGGAAATGGAGGCTATTTCCAACGTCTTTGAGGAACTGGGCGGCATCGAGGGTTTCCTCGTGGCGAGCAAGATTGCGGATCGGATCGGCATCACCAGATCCGTTATCGTCAACGCCATGCGCAAGCTGGAAAGCGCCGGTGTGGTCGAATCGCGCTCGCTCGGCATGAAGGGCACCTATATCAGGGTGCAGAACCGGTTCTTCCTCGAGGAACTGGGCAGGCGGGCGAGGACGAAATAATCCCAGGATCCGCATCCTGGCAGCGGGTGCACCGTGAGGTGCACCTTTTTCGTTGCGGACCTGCGTTTTCAAAGGCGCGAAAAGCGGGCCGCACGTATGAACCATAGGGCGGGCAAGGCATCTTGCCAGGAAAATTCGACGCGTAGAAGGGAAAGCTTGCCGGACAGCGAATACTGGGTGTAAAAAGTGGCAAGCAGCAGGTGAATCCCCCAGTTTTTCGAAGATCCGGCCCGGCGGTTCCATAGCGAATCTGAGGCGGAGGAAGACGCGGGGGACCTCGTGGAGGAGGCTCTGGCATGGGCAATCGGGTTCTGGTGGTTGACGACGCGGCGTTCATGCGCATGATGATCAAGGACATACTGCGCAAGGGCGGTTATCAAGTGGTCGGCGAGGCCGAGGACGGCGTACGGGCCATCGAAAAGTTCCGCGAACTCAAGCCAGACCTGGTGACCATGGATATCACCATGCCCGACATGGACGGCATCACCGCGGTCAAGGAGATACGCAAGATCGACGCCAATGCCGTCATCATCATGTGCAGCGCCATGGGCCAGCAGGCGATGGTAATCGACGCCATTCAGGCGGGCGCCAAGGACTTTGTCGTCAAGCCGTTCCAGCCCGACAGGGTTCTGGAGGCGATCCGCAAGGTGCTTGCGTAACCTCAGCCCGAGGCGGCTTTAGCGCTCGGTTCGCCGGGCGTTTTTGCTCACAAACAAAGAGGAGGTGATCAGGGTGGAGATCTCACAATACTTGAGCGTGTTCATGGACGAATGCGCCGAGCATCTTCAGACCCTCAATCAGGCGCTGCTCGATCTGGAAAACGATCCCGAGAACACTGAGCTGCTCAATACCATCTTTCGGGCAGCTCACACCCTGAAAGGCGCCTCGATGACCATGGGCTTTAACAAGATGGCCTCTTTGACCAGCGCCATGGAGGATGTCCTGAGCCGGATGCGAAACCGGGAGATCCCCATCGCGCCCGAGGTCGTCAGCCTGCTCTTTGAATCCTTCGATCTCCTCGAGGTTCTGGCCCAGGGCATCGGCAGCGGCCGGGAAGAGGATATAGAGATCGCCGGCGTCACCCAGCAACTGAAGAGATTTGCCAGCGGCGAGGAGACGGGATTCACCGCTGGCGAAAAACGCCGCGAGATCCAGCTGCGCTACACCGCGGAAGAAAAGGATATCCTGCAGGAGGAGATGGAGGAGGGCACCTCCCTCGTTCATGCCACGGTCGTGATGGAGAGCGGCTGCCTGCTCAAGGGCGCGAGGGCTTTCATGATCCTGCGCGAGCTGGAGCGCCACGGCAAAGTGATCAAGAGCGCCCCGGAGGCCAAGGATCTCGAGGACGAGAACTTTGAGGATACATTCATCGTGGGCCTTGTCACGCGCGAAACGCCGGAGGAGATCGCCGAGAACGTGCGTCGGATTATCGACGTGGAAAGGGTCGCGGCGGAAAGGATCAACCTCGAGCAGGTCCAGCTCGAACGGCGCGTGCGCGAGGCCATCGAACCGGCCCAGGCGGAGCGGCCCGGCGTGCGCCCGGCCGCCAGCCAGACCGTGAGGGTCGATATCCGCAAGCTCGACGATCTCATGGGCGTCGTGGAGGAGCTGGTAATCAGCCGCTCCCGCTTGGAGCAGGTGAGCTCCGCACTCCACTCGGACGAATTGAGCGAGATCCTTGAGCAGGTTGGACACCTTACCCTGGAACTGCAGAGCCGGGTGCTGAAGACGCGCATGGTGCCGGTGGAGAACGTTTTCCGGCGGTTCCCCCGCCTGGTCCGGGATCTCTGCAAGGAGATGGGTAAAGAGGCGATCCTGGTGGTGCGTGGGGGTGAGACGGAACTCGACCGGACGGTGATCGACGAGATCGGCGATCCCCTCATGCACATCCTGCGCAACTGCCTGGATCACGGCATCGAACCCCTCGAGGTGCGCCAGGCTAAAGGCAAACCCGCGGCCGGCACAATCACGCTTGAGGCGCATCAGGAAGGCAACAACGTCGTGATCACCGTCACCGATGACGGCCAGGGGATCGACCTGGCGCAGGTGGCCGCCAGGGCTGTGGAGATGGGATATGCCACCAGGGAAGACCTGGCCGAGATGGATCAGGCCGACCTGATGCAGCTCGTTTTCGTTCCCGGATTGTCGACGGCCGCGGCGATCACCGATGTCTCCGGACGCGGCGTAGGCATGGATGTGGTGCGCGCCAAGATCGACGCCCTCCGGGGCACGGTCACGGTGGACTCCGTACCCGGCGAGAGCACGGTCGTCACCATCCGCCTGCCCCTGACCCTGGCCATCATCCAGACGCTCATGGTGCAACTGGGAGAGGAATTCTACCTCATTCCCACGAGTTTCATCGATTCGACCATCAGCGTGCGCAAGAAAGACATAAAGAAAGTGCGCAACCAGGAGGTGACGATGCTGCGGGGGGACGTCCTGCCTCTCGTCAGGCTGCGGACCGTCCTGGGCCTGCCGCACGCGTATCACGGCCAAACGCAAACCGAGTATGACGAGTTGGACGTGGTGGTGATCCGTCAGGGCGACAGGCGCGTCGGCTGCGTCGTGGACGGCCTCCTCCGCCAGCAGGACGTGGTCCTCAAACCGCTCGGCGGCATCCTGGGAGCCCTGCAGGGTATCGCCGGGGCGACCATCCTAGGCGATGGGCGCGTCTGCCTCATTCTCGATATGAGGTCCGTGGCGTAGGTCCGGCGCGGCACGACTCCGGATACTCGGATGTGGCAATCTCGTCTCAGAGTTGGGGGGGGAGAATATGGCGACAGGCACCGGTGAGCGCAGGGAGGAAACGATCCAGCTCCTGGTCTTTCGTTTGGGCGAGGAGGAGTATGCGGTCGATATCTTACAGGCCCGCGGGATCGAGCATCTGGACCAGGGGATCACACGCGTGCCCAAGGCCCCCGAGTTCGTGGAGGGGGTTATCAATCTCCGCGGGGATATCGTGCCCATCGTGGATCTCCGCAAACGTTTCGGCCGTGAGGTCAAGTCCCTCGGCTTCGACTCACGCGTGATCATCGTGGACGTATCCGGAGGTTTGGGCCTCGTCGGCATGGTCGTGGACGCCATCGTGGAGGTTTTGCGGGTGCCGGCCAGCGCCGTCGAGCCGGCGCCGGAGATCACCAAGGGTGTTGAGGCTTATTACCTCGGCGGCGTCGTCAAGGTAGGCGAGCGGTTGATCGTCATGCTCAATCTGGAACGCGCGCTCTCCAGCCAGGAGACCCAGGAGCTTGCGCAGGCCAAACTGGGGTGAACTAAGGATTGGCAAACAGCTTGACCCTGAATCCCATCCAGCTCGACGCCCTGAGGGAAATCGGGAATATAGGCGCGGGCCATGCGGCCACTGTCCTCTCGCAGTTGCTCGGTGAACGGATCGCCATGACCGTGCCGGACATCAAACTCATCCCGCTTGCCAAAGCCGGCGAGATCGTGGGCGGCTCGGAAAGGGTGGTCGTGGGCATCTATTTGCGAGTATTCGGCGACGCCCCGAGCAGCATACTCTTCATTTTTCCGCGCACGTCAGCCATGCAGCTCGTGGATATTCTGGTCGGCAGAAAGTTCGGCACCACGAATCTGTTCAGGGAATATGAACAGTCCGCCTTGAAGGAAATCGGCAATATCCTTACCGGCGCCTTTCTCTACGCCTTGTCCACCTTCACCGGGCTCATCATGATGCCCTCGGTGCCCGCCTATGCCATGGACATGGCAGGAGCCATTCTGGGCACCGTGCTCATTGAGATGGGGACGGTCGCGGAGTACGCGCTGATTATCGAGACCGAATTCAAGGCCAAGGAGCAGGAATCGCGGGGCCATTTCTTTCTCCTGCCGGATCTGGACACTCTGGAGACACTCTTGAACGCAATTGGAGTAGGCCAGGGATGCCGGAAATAGCCAAGGTCGGCATGGGAGAATATGTCATTTCCCGCGCCCCGGGGGAGATCGTGGTCTTGGGCCTGGGTTCCTGCGTCGGCGTTTGCATATACGACCCCCTGTTGAAACTCGGCGCGGTGGCCCATGTCATGCTGCCCGACAGCAGGGTCGCCAAGACGGAGTTCAATCCGGCCAAATTCGCCGATACGGCTGTGCCGTTTCTCCTGAGTGAGATGGAACGCTACGGCGCCTCAGATCGCGGACGGCTGCAAATCAAGCTTGTGGGCGGCGCCAGGATGTTCGCCTCCACCGGACATAACCGCGAGATCGGCGCGCGCAACATCGCCGCGGTGGAAGCGGCCCTGGCAGCGCTCGGTTTATCGCCCGCGGCCAGGAGTGTCGGCGGCACCTGCGGCAAGAGCCTGGCTCTGAACCTGGAAACGGGCGAGCTCAAGGTCCGCACCCTTCAGGTCGAATCACTGCGGCTCTAAGGGCGTTGTGAAAAAGCCCCAAACCATCCGTGAGCCGACCTAGCCCGGCATCCATGCGGGGGTTAGGTCCGATCCCGGGTTTTCACACCGCCTCTGCGCCTCCCATGCCCCCTCCGGAATGCCAGGTGCATGTTCTTTCACAAACTTATCAGCCGGCCTGGATGCGGGCGGGCTTCCCATGGGATGGTGTCGCTCTTTGGGTGAAGAACTCTGGCGGGATTACCTGTCCACCAGAAACAACGACGCACGGGAAGCCTTGATCCTCAAGTACGCGCCGCTTGTCAAATACGTAGCCGGGCGCATCGCCATCGGCCTCCCGCCCAACGTGGAATTCGACGATCTCGTCAGTTTCGGCATCTTTGGGCTCATCGACGCCCTGGACAAATACGATGCGGGCCGCGGCATCAAATTCGAGACCTATGCCATCGCGCGCATCCGCGGCGCCATTCTGGACGGACTACGCGGCAACGACTGGGTACCGCGCTCCGTGCGCCAAAAAGCCAAGGAATTCGAGCATTGCTGCGCCGAACTGGAGAACCAGCTCGGGCGCTCGGCCACAGACGCCGAGATCAGCCAGTACATGAACCTGACCCTGGAGCAATTCCACGAGATGTTGACGGAGATCAGTTGCACCACCCTGACCTCCCTCGACGAGCTGTGGCTCATGCACAACAACGAGGAAGAGTCCATCCGTTTCATCGACATGGTGCGTGACGAGGAGACAAACGATCCCACGCTCCTCGTGGAGCAGGATGAAACCAAGAAGATGCTCACCGAGGCCATCGCCAAACTGCCGGAGCGGGAGCGCCTGGTGGTGGCCCTTTACTATTATGAAGGGCTGACGCTCAAGGAAATCGGCGAGATACTGGACATTTCCGAATCCCGCGTTTCGCAGATCCATACCAAGGCCGTATTCCGCCTGCGCGGCCGCTTGAGCCGCTGGAAACAGGCGATCGCGGGCGGCATATGACACCGGCCGCACCCCTGCCCCCGCGCCCCGGGGCCGGAAGACCCCGGCGCGCGCCCCGAAACCTTTCCCCCGCGCTTTCCTGGCCATTGTTGCTGCTTGCCATAAGGGGGTCCGCATGTTATGTTTATAGACATAGCGAAGGTCTACGCTCCGCTAGCGATCGACGGCATCAGCCCGAGAATACACGGTAACGCGCTCCCCGGCGCAAAGGGGTGGGAAGCTTGCTGAACAAGAAGGAATGGCAATGGCCGGTAGCCTTCGTCTGCCTTTGCCTCGGCTTTCTCCTGGCGGTTCAACTGCGCACCCAATCCGTGCTGCGCCGCGACACCCTTCCCTCGAGGCGCATCGACGCCCTGACCGAGCTCCTGCGCCAGGCGGAGCGGGAGAACGAGGCCCTGAGCGAAGAAAACCGCTCCCTGCGGACGGCCGTGGCCGGCCAGGCCTCGAGCAGGGCGAGCACGCGCGAGCTGGTTTCCGAACTGCAGCGGGCGCAGGTCCTGGCCGGCTTGACCAAGGTCACGGGCCCGGGCGTGGTCATCATCTTGAGCGACAGCGACAGGCAGGCTCGCGCAGGGGAGAACGAGGACGTCTATCTCATCCATGCCGACGATCTCCTGGCCACCGTGAACGAACTGAGAGTGGCGGGGGCCGAGGCGATTGCCGTCAACGGTCAGCGCGTCGTGGCGAGCACGGCCATACGCTGCGTTGGTGTGAATATCCTCGTGAACACCGCCCGCGTCTCGCCGCCCTTTATTATCGAGGCCATCGGTGATCGCGACAATCTCATGCAGGTCAACATGCGAGGCGCCGAGCTCGACATCCTGCGCGCCTGGGGGATCAAGGTGCAGATCGAACCCAGGGAGGTCCTGACCTTGCCGCCTTACAGCGGCAGTGTAGGCGCCAGCTATGCCAAACCCGTCCTCGGAGGTGACGGTTGATGTTGATTCCCCTCGTCGCGCTGGCGGTGGGATTGGCGGTGGGGTTTCTCTCGCATCTCAGCATTCCCGGCGCCTATGCGGATTTCCTGGCCATTTCCCTCCTGGCCGCCCTGGACTCGGTCTTCGGAGGGCTCCGGGCCGGGCTGTCTCGCACGTTCAACGCCCGGGTTTTCATCAGCGGCTTCTTTACCAACACGCTGCTCGCCGCCCTCTTGACTTATTTTGGCGACCGCCTTGGCGTGGATTTCATGCTTCCCGCCTCGGTAGCCTTCGGTTTCCGCATTTTCCAGAACCTGGGGATTATCCGCAACCTGCTCCTGACGAGGGCTGTCAAACCACAGGCGCCGGTCCCCGAATAGCTACAACGGTTCCTTTGCAGCCATGGTGAAAACTCGCTCACGTGAAATTCCGCCGGCAAGGTCTGAAGGGTTAACTCACCGCGCGTGGAATCTTCTCTTTTGGAGAGCGCCGCGCAAGACGGCGGTCAACGGATATGGCCATCGCTCACGGCACGGATCCGTGGTCTCTTGAGAGGGGGAGCGGGTTTTCGCGCGGGAGGCTGCATCGGCGGGGATAGATCTGGGCGCTGCCAAGGTTTGCGCTGTGGTGGGCTCGACGCGCGGCGAACCTGAGGGTTTGTCCGTCCTGCCCTGCCCCGGCTGGCCGGAACGGCTTGCCTCGGGCCCCGAGTTGGCTGAAACGGCGAGAGCTGCCATGGACGAGGCCTGCACCATGGCCGGCGTCAGGCGGAATCCATTGGCCTGGGTGGCGTTGGGCGGCGCCGGGGCCGATTACGTCATCGCACGCGGCACGGCCAGGATTGGCGCTGCGGACGGGCGCGTCCTGCCCGGCGACTACGAGCGCGCGGCAGCCGCGGCCCTGGCTGGCGAGGACCGCCGGAACCTCATCCATGCATTTGCGGTTTCGTCCACCCTGGATGGGACGCACAGCCTCGAGGAACCGCACGGTCTGATCGGCAGCCGCCTGGAAACGAACGTGCTCTGTGTGGCGCCAAAGCACGGTTTTTTAACGGGCACCATCCCGGCGCTCGCTCATGCCGGTTTTCGCACGGCTGGTTTCGTCCTGGCGACGATCTCCGCGGCCTGCGTACTTACGCCGGCTGAAATGGAGATCGGCGCTCTGCTGCTCGATCTTGGCGGTACGCACAGCTCGCTCGCGGTTTTCGCGCGAGGCAGGCCGCGCCACTTGGCCTCCGTGAGATTCGGCGGCCTGCAGGTTACAAGGGATCTCGCCGTTGCTCTGGGGGTGCCGCTTGCCAGGGCGGAGGAGATCAAGCTGCGCGGCCTCCTGGATCGTGCCATGTACGAACGCGTGGTCCTGGCGCGGTGGCGGGAGATCTTCATCATGCTGCGGGCCGCGTTTGTCCAGGGATGGCCGGGCAGGCTAGCCGGCGGTTGCGTGCTGACGGGTGGAGCCGCATCCACGCGGGACCTGCCTGAATTAGCCCGGGATATCCTCGGGATGCCCGTCCGCGTGGGAGTGGCGGCATGCGGGCGAACCCAGGAAACTTTGGCGGGACCGGCATTCGCGGCGACACTCGGGCTCCTGTCCGCCGGTGAGCGGCGGCTTATCTGGGGTGATATCCTGCACGCGCCAAAGGAGGCCGTTCCGTGGAGATTGAGGTTGCCACGGCACAGTTCGCCAGCATAAAAGTCGTGGGTATCGGAGGCGGGGGCAGCAACGCGGTCAACCGCATGGTCGAGGCCGGCCTGCAGGGCGTGGAGTTCATCGCCATCAACACGGACGCGCAGGCTCTCCAGCGGGCCAAGGCCGATGTCAGGCTGCGCATCGGCGACAACCTCACCAAGGGGCTCGGCGCGGGCGCCAATCCCGAGATCGGGCTCAAGGCCGCGACAGAGAGCAAGGATGAGATAATCTCCGTCTTGAAGGGCGCGGACATGGTCTTTCTCACCGCAGGCATGGGCGGCGGCACGGGTACCGGCGCCGCCCCGTTCGTCGCGGAGCTCTCGCGCCAACTGGGCGCCTTGACCGTCGCGGTGGTCACCAAGCCCTTCAGCTTTGAGGGCAGGGTCAGATCGACCCAGGCGGAGCAGGGATTGGTCAACCTGAGGGATCAGGTCGACACCCTGATCACCATCCCCAACGAACGCCTCCTCGAGGTGGTCGACCGCAACACGCCGGTCATCGAGGCTTTTCGCATCGCCGACGATGTGCTGCGCCAGGGAGTGCAGGGCATCTCCGATCTGATCACCGTCACGGGCTTGATCAACGTGGACTTTGCCGATGTGCGCACGATCATGAGCCAGGCCGGCTCCGCCCTGATGGGCATCGGCGTGGCGCGCGGTGACAACCGGGCGGTGGAGGCGGCGCGGGCCGCGATCAGCAGCCCCCTTTTGGAGACCTCCATCGACGGCGCAAAGGGGGTCCTCCTCAACATCACAGGCGGGCGCAATCTAGGCCTCTTTGAGGTCAACGAGGCCGCGGCCGTGATCACCGAGGCGGCCGAGCCCGAGGCGAACATCATTTTCGGCGCGGTCATCGACGAGGCCCTGGAAGACGAGGTCAGGGTGACGGTCATCGCCACCGGTTTCGAGGAAAGGCGCGCGAGAAGGCCCAGCCTCAACCTGGATCTCAGGCCCTTCGCAGGGGAAGATCTGGACATCCCCACTTTCCTGCGGCGAAAGTAGGTTATTTGTGGCCGTACGAATTCTTCCTCGACCTCGATCCGGTTTGTCGTGAGTCAAAACGGTTGAGTGTTCCACCCGCTATTCCGCCGGGCATGCGCGCCGCAAGGCTGCGTAAGCGGCGCTTCCACCTTCGTTAAGACTACGGTGGATCAATGTGCCTGATCCTCCGAAGCCTTGGAGGAGGAACAGCCCGCAGGCGGGACAAACAGCAGACGATGATTTTCGCAAGCGCCCCACGGGGCGCTTGCGGCGTGTCGGGGGCGGATAGGCAAAAAACCATGCTTTCCGGCGCATTCCGGCAAGAGGTCCATAGCGGCCGGACAAAGTTTTCGTTTTTGAAATTCCGGTTCAAAGGATTATCCGGCGCAGCCGGTTATAATGCCAAAGTGGGAGAGATCCAAGGTGAGGGAGCTGATCCTCGATCCCTATCTCGGAAATGCCGCCTTGAACATGATCATGGACGGAGTCCTGCTTTGGGCCGCGGGAGCGGTTGACGGCCGGCGGGCCAGGTGGCACCGGCTGGCAGCCGGCGCTTTGCTGGGTGCGGCTTATGGTTTCTGGCTGGACTTGACCCGCCAGGGCTTCCTGCCCGCCATGGCGCTGCTCTCCGCGCCCCTGCCCTTCCTGTGCCTGAACCTCATCATGATCCCGCTCCTCATGCTGGCCGCGGCATACCTCCCCTGCCGCGCCAAGCAGCTTTGCAGGCTGGGCGGCATCTTCCTGTTCCTGACCTTGCTCACTTACGGCCTTGGCAACGCTCTGTTCTACTTCCTCCGCCTGCAGGGACTCGCGTTCAGCAGGTTGAGCTGCATCCTGCTGGAGATCGGTCTGGCTCTGGCCGTGGTGGAACTTGGCTGGGGGGCTGTGCACCGCCAGGTCGTGGCAAGGATCTGCAGGATCCCGCTCCGCCTGATCTTCGGAGATTTTTCCCTGCCCACCGAGGGGTACCTCGACACCGGCAACCGCCTGCGCGATCCCATGACCGGGCGTCCCGTCGTCGTGCTGGATTATGCCCTCATCCGTGACGCCCTGACTCCAGCGGCCAGGGACTTTGTCAAGGCCGTGGCGGACGGCGGTGACCCGCCGGGGCTGCCCGCCGACGACCCCTGGTTCGCACGCCTGCGGATCATCCCCTACCGGACCGTGCAGCGCCGCCTGGGTCTCATGCCCGGTTTGCGCGCGGACGAGATACGGCTGGGCGACGGGGGCCGGCAGGTCGCGCATCGCGCCGTCGTCGCCGGGCTCGAAATACACGGGGGACTCCGCGATGACTGCCGCGTCCTGGTTCCCCCCGAACTCTGGCTGGCGCAGCCCCGGGCGGCGGAAAAACCGGCTTGGCCATACACACCGCAAAGCGGAGAGGATCGTGATGTGACGTGCTTGACTGGCGAAAAAAGGCGGTTTGGCGTCTCAGGCTCCTCTTAATCCGTCTTTTCAGGACCGCCGGCGTCTTCCCCGCCCCCGGCCTGTACTACGTGGGCAGCAGCGAGGCTCTGCCCCCGCCCCTGACCTCCGAGGAGGAGATCTATCTCCTGGAACGCCTGCAAAAGGGAGAGCGGGCGGTCAAGGGCGTCCTGATCGAGCGCAACCTGCGTCTCGTGGTCTACATCGCGCGCAAGTTCGAGAATACGGGGGTGAGCATCGAGGATCTGGTTTCCATCGGCACAATAGGACTGATCAAGGCCGTTAACACGTTTGACCCGACAAAACGCATCAAGCTTGCCACCTATGCCTCGCGCTGCATCGAGAACGAGATCCTCATGTATCTCAGGCGCAACAGCCGCACGCGGGGGGAGGTGTCCTTTGACGAGCCGCTCAATATCGACTGGGACGGCAACGAATTGCTGCTCTCCGATGTGCTCGGCACGGAAAGCGACCTTACGTACAAGTACGTCGAGGAGGAGGTCGATAAATCGCTCCTGGTCGCGGCCCTGGCACGGCTCTCGGGGCGGGAAAAGTGCATCGTGGAGTTGCGCTACGGCCTGCGGGACGGGGTCGAGAAAACACAGAAAGAAGTCGCGGATTACCTCGGGATCTCCCAATCCTATATCTCGAGGTTGGAAAAACGCATTATCAAAAAACTGCGCCGGGAAATGAAACAACTGGATTGAGACTATCGGTGTTGCATGTTTTTGCAGGCTTTGCCGGTATGATCCTGGTTCTTTTGTATAAAGCCTCCGGCGTGTGGCAATAATCAGTACTAGCAAGGGACGTCCGATAGGCGCTTGGAGGCCTGTAGATATATGCCCGTCAATAAAGTCGAGATCTGCGGCGTCAACACCGCCAAGTTGCCCGTACTCACCACGCCCAAGATGCGTGAATTGCTCCAAAAGATGCAGTCCGGCGATAACAAGGCCCGCGAGGAACTGGTCAACGGCAATCTCCGGCTGGTGCTCAGCGTCATCCAGAGATTCAACAACCGTGGCGAGTTCGTGGACGATCTATTTCAGGTCGGTTGTATCGGCCTGATGAAAGCCATCGATAATTTCGACCTGAGCCAGAATGTGAAGTTCTCCACCTACGCCGTGCCGATGATCATCGGCGAGATACGGCGTTACCTCCGCGACAACAACCCCGTCCGCGTCAGCCGCTCCCTCCGGGACATCGCTTACAAGGCTCTGCAGGTTCGCGACACCCTCGTGGGCCGGAACGGCAAGGAGCCCACCGTGGGGGAGATCGCCGACGAGCTCAAACTGCCCCGCGAGGAAGTCGTCTTTGCCCTGGATGCCATCCAAGAGCCCATCTCGTTATTTGAACCGATCTACCATGACGGCGGCGATCCGATCTTTGTCATGGACCAGATCAGCGACGAAAAGAGCCTCGACGCCCAATGGCTGGAGGGCATTTCCATACGCGAGGCCCTGGCCAAACTCAACGACCGCGAACGGCTCATCCTGAACATGCGCTTTTTTGAAGGTCGCACGCAGATGGAGGTGGCGGAGGAGATCGGCATCTCGCAGGCACAAGTCTCTCGCCTGGAAAAAACGGCATTGAAGCATATGAGGCGTTATATCAGCGCCGGTTGACGGTTTCTTTTGCATGGGAGGAGCGAGAGTTGTTCCTGCGCAGAGCGGCCATTTCCGCCGCGATTCTGGCCGTGCTTTTCCTGGTGGCTCTTTGTGTCAACGGGACGGCCCTGACCCACGAACAAAGCGAGCTGGCATACAACAAACAGAACCTGATCCGCCTGCATATCAAGGCCAATAGCGACAGCGCGGTCGATCAGGGGATCAAGCTGCGCGTTCGCGACGCCGTGCTAAAAAAAACCCGCAGCCTGCTGTTGCGCGCGCGCAATCCCCGCGCGGCCATGGCGGCGGTGCGCATGGAACGAAACGCCCTGCGCGCCCTGGCCGCATCGATCGCCAGGCGCGGCGGGGCAAAATACGGCGCCAGGGTGGAGATCGGGACCTATGATTTTCCCGCGCGCCTCTACCCCTTCGGCAGCCTTCCCGCCGGCCGGTACCAGGCCGTGCGGATCATCCTCGGCAGAGGACGGGGCGACAACTGGTGGTGCGTTCTCTTCCCCCCTCTCTGCCTGCTTGATCCAGGCGGCGCCCGCGTCAAGGGTCCCGTGCGCGTGCGGCTGCTCTTTCTGGAACGCCTGCTGCGCGCCAACGGCTTGGTGCTGGACGGATTCTGGCGGGGCTGGGCGCGTTTCTGGCGACTGCCCGCCGAGGCGTGAACCCAAGCGACCGTAATGCGCGCGCCACGAATCCTCCGAGTCCGGATAAGATGCGCGCCTTCTCATGCTCGGTTTATCTCCGCGCCTCTGCGCGAGTCAAAATGATTTACGGGCGGCCCGGTGCCGCCCGTTTTTTATTCCTCTCCGCGCCGCGGCCTTGACTTGGCGATGCGGCAACGCTAGACTGGACCTAGGAATCGAGGTGGCACGGGCATGGAGCGGCTGCAACGCTATCTGGCCAGGGCCGGGGTGGCCTCGCGCAGGGCCTGCGAGGCATTGATCCTGTCGGGCGCGGTCTGCGTCAACGGGCGGCAGGCGGAGCTCGGCGCCAAGGTGGATGCGTTCTCCGACCGGGTGACCGTGAGGGGAAGACGCATCGAGCCGCCCCGGGAACCGACCTACATCATTCTGCACAAACCCACGGGTTACGTGACCACCATGCGAGATCCCCAGGGGCGGCCCCGGGTGGTCGATCTCCTGCCCCCCGGCCTGCCGCGCGTCTACCCCGTGGGCAGGCTCGATCTCGACACTACCGGGCTCCTGCTCCTCTGCAACGACGGGGATTTAGCGCAAAAGCTCCTCCACCCCAGCCGCGGCGTGTGGAAGACCTACCGGGCAAGGGTCAGGGGGCGTCCGAGCGGCGAGGATCTCGACCGCCTCCGGCGGGGGATCGTCCTCGAGGACGGGCCGGCCGCTCCCGCCCGGGTCAAAATACTCGAGGTGGAAGATGGATATGCTACGGTTGAGATCGAACTCCATGAAGGGCGGAAAAGGCAGGTGCGGCGCATGTTGGCCGCCGTCGGTCACGAGGTCGTGAGCCTCGCCCGGGTGGGGATCGGCCCGCTGCGCCTGAACGATCTGGCTCCGGGGTCCTGGCGATACCTCAAGCCGGACGAGGTGGCGGTCTTGCGGGAGGCGGCCGCCCGGGAGCCGCGGGGCGGAGGCGGTTAACCCGCCGGAGTTCGTGGCTTGAACCACCATTTGATCAATGAGCCGTTGGAGGTCCAGGCGTGGCAATCCAGTTCATTACGCGGCATTTTATGAAGGACCTGGGCATCGATCTCGGCACGGCCAACAGCCTCGTCTATGAGCGGGGCCGCGGCGTGGTCCTGCGCGAGCCCTCCGTCGTGGCCGTGAGGGTCAAACCACGGGAGATCCTGGCCATCGGGGAAGATGCCCGGCAGATGATCGGCAGGACGCCGGGGGATATCATTGCTATCAGGCCCTTACGCAACGGCGTGATCGCGGATTTCGACATCACCCGCGAGATGCTGCGTTATTTGATCCGCCGCATCTGCCGGGGCAGGGTCTTTATCAGGCCCCGCGCCGTGGTGAGCATACCCGCCGGAACCACAGAGGTGGAGCGGCGGGCGGTCATCGAGGCCACGATCAGCGCGGGGGCGCGCGAGGCCTACCTCATCGAGGAGCCGGTAGCGGCGGCCATCGGCGCCAACCTGGCCGTACACGAGGCCAGCGGCAACATGGTCATCGACATCGGCGGCGGGACCACGGATATCGCCGTCATCTCCCTGGGGGGGGTCGTGACCGGGGAATCCGTGCGCGTGGGCGGCGACGCCATGGACGATGCCATCGCCAGGTTCGTGCGGCGTTCGAGCAACCTGATGGTGGGGGAGCGGACGGCGGAGGAGATCAAGCTCGCCATCGGCTCGGCCTTTCCCCTGCCCGAAGAGGCGTCGATGGAGGTAAAGGGCCGCGACTACGTCACGGGCCTGCCCAAGACCGTGACCGTGCGCTCGGAAGAAGTGCGCGAGGCTCTCCTCGAGCCCCTGCAGACCATCATCAACGCCGTCCGCGTCACCATCGAGCGAACCCCGCCCGAATTGGTGGCCGACATCATGCACAAGGAGATCGTCATGACCGGCGGCGGCTCCCTCCTGCGCCGCGTGGGGGATCTCATCCATGACGAACTCGGCATGCCCGTGCGCGTGGCCGACGATCCCCTGTCCAGCGTGGCCATTGGCACCGGCCGCACGCTGGAGCACGTGGAACTGATGCGCAGGGTGCTCGTGGGCGCCAAGCGGGCGACCTCCTGATCCTTTGGCATCGCATCCACCATCTTCTTGCTTCGCCCGGTTACTCTTTCGGTATAATCGGAGATGAGCGCCCCCTGCCTACATAGCCCGCGCGCATCGCGCGGGCGCCGGGAGGGGATTGCGCCATGTACGCCGGGTCCGACCTTGCCTGTCTCGAGCCACATAGAATCCGGTCCATTTTTGAGGGGTCCCAGTCCCTGCCGCGGGCGGCGGGCGATTTCCCGCCGGCCTGGGTCTCTCAGACCGTCTTTTACCAGGTGTTCTTGGACCGTTTCGCCAACGGGGATCCCGCGAACGATCCGCCGGGCACGGCGGCCTGGGGCGGCACCCCCACGCGGGAGAGTTTCTTCGGTGGTGATCTGGCTGGCCTCATCTCGCGCCTCGATTACCTGGCGGAGTTGGGCGTGGGCGGGATCTACCTCAATCCCATCTTCCTGGCGCCGTCGAACCACAAGTACGATACCCAGGATTACCTCCTGATCGACCCGCATTTCGGCAACCTGCGTACTTTCGGCAGGCTGCTCGACGCCGCCCACGAGCGCGGCATCCGCATCCTGCTCGACGGGGTCTTCAACCATACCGGCGACCGGTTCTGGGCGTTCCAGCACGTCCTGCGGACCGGGGCCGAATCCCCTTACGCCGGCTGGTATTTCCTGCGCGAATTCCCCGTGCGCCAGACTCCCAAGCCCAACTACGACTGCTGGTGGGGATTCCCTTCCCTGCCCAAGCTGAATGTGGAGAATCCGGAGGTCCTGGCCTATCTCACGCGCGTAATCACCTTCTGGACCACACTCGGCATCGACGGCTGGCGCCTGGACGTGCCAAACGAGGTGCCGGCCTTCTTCTGGCGTTATTTCCGCCATCTCGTGCGGAAGATCAATCCCCAGGCCTACCTCGTGGGCGAGATCTGGGATGACGGAGGGCCCTGGCTCACGGGCGACATGTTCGATGCCGTGATGAATTACCCCTGGCGGGACCTGGTCGTCAAGTTCATGGCCACGCGGGAGATCGATCTGGACGCTTTTCTTGCGGGTCTGGCCGGCCAGCGAGAACGATACCCCCAAGCTGTACAGCTCGGCCTCTTCAACCTGCTCGGCAGCCATGATACGGCCAGGTTCCTCACGCTCGCCGGGGGGGATACCCGCCGGCTCAAGCTGGCCGCCACTTTTCAATACGGCTACCCCGGGGTACCGGTGGTCTATTATGGAGATGAACTGGGGCTCTCGGGCTGCGCGGATCCGGACTGCCGGCGGACCATGCCGTGGGAAGCGACGGACAGGAATCACGATCTCCTAGCCTTTTACCGCCGTCTGGGCAGGATCAGGCAAGACTCACCCGCCCTCCGACAAGGAGGTTTCGACCTGGTGCACCGGGACGCGGCCGGCGGGACCATGGCCTTTGCGCGGGAAGCGGAGGGGGATCGCGTCCTGGTCGTGCTCAACGCGTCTGACCACGATCGCACGATCCGGCTTTCCCCGCCGCACCAGGGCGAGGAGGCCTGGGAGGATCTCCTGCGCGGGGGGTGCCGGCACTACGGGGCTGGCGAGGAGGTGGAGGTGAAACTGCCCGCCGTGACGGGCACGATCCTCAAAGCGCGGTGACGGTTCTTTAGCCGTTGCGCTTCAGCTTGCCCGTGCGCATGGCGTGCAGTTCGCCCCAGCGAAAGACGGCTAGGCCGGCTGGGACCAGGATGACGCCGATCAGGAGCAGGATCATGAGCTCCGGCCAGAGCCCTTTGACACCCGTGCCGTGGAGCAGGGCTTTCCTCGCGGCGCGCAACGCGTACGTGCCGGGCGAGACGGCCGAAAGCGGCCGCACCCAGGCCGGCAGAGCCGAGATCTCGTAATAGACTCCGGAGACGAGCAGCACCACGGCCTGAAAGATGTGGGTGGCCTGCGATCCTTTTTCCGTCGAGAGAAGGGGCAGGACAGCTGCGGCCAGGCCCATGCCCACGAAGGAAAGGCTGGCGAAGATGAGCACCACGAGCGCGGCGCCCAGGTTGGCGCCGCGCAGGCTGATATGGAAGAAGACCACCATGAAGAAGAGGACGACCGCCACGCGGAGCAGCGCGTAAAAAACAGCGTAGACGCAGGATCCCAAGAGGTGCGTCACGCGGTGGATGGGCGCCATGAACGTGAACTCGATGGTGCCCTCCCAGCGTTCCCAGGCGATGGACTCGCTGATCTCGTGAAACAGCACGGAGAGGAACTCCCAAAAAAGAGCCCCGATGACGAGGTAGAGCACGACCCGGGGGCCCTGCCCCTTGCCGATCAGGGCAATGGTCAGGCCGTTGACGATGGTGTAGATGAGGAAGACAACCTCCCAGCCCAGGTAGCGGCGGGCCAGGTTGAAGTTGCGCTCGACAAAGGCCCAGGTCGCTCTCAGCTCCCGCAGCCCTTTCCGCTCAGTCACCGGTCTCTTCCTCCTCGAGTTGGCGGCCTGTAAGGGCGAAAAAGGCATCCTCCAGGCTGGCGGCCTCCCCTCCCACGCCCCCCGCCAGGCGCCGCAAGCCGGCGGCGTCGTCCACGGCCACGAAGCGCCCCCTGTCGATAACGGCGATCCTCTGGCAGAGGCGTTCGGCCTCCATCATGTCGTGTGTGGTCAAAAGGACCGTGGCATCGTGCTCCCGCCGCACGTCGAGGATGAAATCCTGCACCTCGCGCTTGGAACGGGGGTCGAGGCCGGTCGTGGGCTCATCGAGAAGGATCAGGACGGGCGAGGTGAGGAGGGCTCTGGCGATGGCCACTTTTTGCTGCATGCCCCGGGAGAGTTCCTCGAGGGGGCAGTAGGCGCGCTTTTTGGAAAAGCCCAGGCGGTCAAGGATGGAGAGGGCACGCGGCAGCCAATCCCGCCGTGGAACATCGTACAGCCTCGCCGCGTAGCTCAGGTTTTCCAGGGCGGAGAGTTTTTTAAAGAAACTTGCCTCCACTGTCACGCGGTTGATCATCCCGCGCACGGCCAGGCGATCGCCTACCACGTCGCGGCCAAAAACCTCGATGCTTCCCTCGTCCGGCAAAAGCAGCGTGGAGACGAGGCGCACCAGGGTCGATTTGCCGGAACCGTTCGGGCCCAGGATGCCAAAGATCTCACCCCGCGGCACGGTGAAGCTCACGCCGTTAACGGCCCGGATCTCGGTGCGGGGCGGGCGCTGCCAGACGCGGTGCGCGCTGTCCTGCTTGCGCGTGTGAAAGATCTTGCTTACCCCGTCCACCTGCAGTGCCGCCATGGGATCACTCCATCCGCGCCGCGGCCTGGCCGGCGCGCAAGCAGATTATAGCAAGCCGTGCAGGCACTGTCAATCAACGCGTGGTGCGGTTTCTCGGGATTATTAGGCTGTGAGGAGATCTCGCCGCTAAAGCACGCCTGGCAGGAAAGGTGGCGAAAGCCGCGGGCGGGTGGTATAATATGGCCAATATGGTGATGGAGGATTCGGGATGTCCTTGACCGGCAAGCAGCGCGCCTACCTGCGGCGCCTCGGACAGGAAGCGGAGCCGGTGGTCTTCATCGGCAAGGCGGGGATCACACCCGCCCTGCGTGTGCAAGTCGAGGATGCCATCCAGGCCAGGGAACTCGTCAAGTGCCGCGTGCTGCCCGGCGCCCCGTGCACCTCGAGGGAGGCCGCCGTAATCCTGGCGGAGGACAGCGGTGCCGAGATCGCGGGGCTTGTCGGCGGCAATTTCCTGCTCTGGCGGCGCTCGGCTGAAAAGCCCCTCATCCAGTTGCCGTGACACACGGGAAGGGAAAAAGAACATAATACAGGAAACGATATCATATGATTTACATGATTAACAGGATTAAGGATTCAGGGTCTATGTCATTGACAAGAACGATCTAATAGACAAAAATCCGTGTAAATCCTGAAAATTATGTTAATACTGTTCAACAGGTTCAAAAGTAATATACCGATTTCACGCGGTTTTTAAACTCGTGGTAATCTGTTAATCCCCCTAATCTGCGTTCCGGCACCTTTTTCACAGTTCTTGTCGATCGTCGTCAGGGGCGGTGAGAGCGGTCTTGCAGAAGGGTCGGTCAAAACCGGCGGGTATAGCCGATACAGACGCTGATTCCGCGGCCCGCGGCAACGTGCTGGCGCGGGCCCGCGAGCCCGGCGCCCGCATCGTCGTCAAGGTCGGCTCGAGCACCCTCTCCCACGCCACGGGCAAGCTGAACCTGGGCCGCATGGACGCCCTGGCCCGCGAGCTCTCCGATCTCGCCAACGCCGGGCAGCGGCCGATCCTCGTCACCTCGGGTGCCGTGGCGGCCGGCATGGGGCGGCTGGGCCTCCAGCGCAGGCCGCAGAGCCTGCCGGAACGCCAGGCCGCGGCCGCGGTCGGCCAGGGCCTCCTGATGCAGATCTACGAAAAGCTTTTTGGCGAATACTCCCAGATCGTGGCCCAGGTGCTCCTGACCCGTGACGAGGCGAGTAACAGGCAGCGCTATCTCAATGCCAGGCACACGCTGATGAAACTCCTGGAACTGTCGGTCATTCCTATCATCAACGAGAACGACACGGTCGCCACGGAAGAATTGCAGTTCGGCGAGAACGACACGCTCTCAGCGATGGTGGCGGCTCTGGTCGGCGCCGATCTCCTGGTATTGATCACGGATGTGGACGGGCTCTACACGGGCGATCCGCGGCGTGAACCGAGAGCCGTGCGCCTGGCCAGTGTCCGGGAACTGACGCCGGAGATCAAGGCTTTGGCCGGCGGGACGGGGAGCGCGCTGGGCTCGGGCGGCATGAGGTCCAAGATCGAGGCGGCGCGTATTGCCGTCAATTCGGGTTGCGCCATGGCCCTCATCGCCGGGGAGCCCCCGGGCCTGCTCCTCAGACTTTTGGCTGGCGAGGAGATCGGCACGGTCTTCCTGCCGCGCGAAAAGGCCCTGCAGGCCAGGGAGCACTGGATCGCCTTTGGCCAGGTGCCCGCGGGAGAGGTGGCCGTGGATGCCGGCGCCGCGCGCGCCGTCAGGCAGGGGGGGAGGAGCCTGCTCCCCTCGGGTATCGTCCAGGTGCGCGGGGAGTTCCGGCCCGGAGACCTGGTGCGCGTCATCGACCCCGATGGCGCGGAGGTGGCCCGCGGGCTCGTCAATTACAGCCATGAAGAGATCGCCAGGATCGCCGGTCGGCGTTCGGCCGAGTTGGAGGGGACCCTGGGTTACAAGGGTTACGACGAGGTCATTCACCGGGATAACCTGGTTTGTCTTTAGAAAATCCGTTTTGGCTTGATAAACACCTAAAACAGAGCACGATATCACACGATTCACATGATTAACAAGATTAACAGGATTCAGGGTCAAGGGTCATCGAGAAAGACGAGCTAAAAGCAGTGTGAAAACGCAGATTGCCGGATTACATTTTCAGTCTTGAGAAGGGATGTCCATGATGTCCGAGATCGAAATGATCTTGCGGGAGCTTGGGGAGCGCGCCCGCGCCGCGGCGCCTTTTTTGGCGAGGGCCGGCGCGGCCGAACGGGACGGATGCCTGCGGCGCATGGCCCAAAGCCTGCGCGACGCGGCCCCCGCGATCCTTTCCGCCAACGCCCGGGACCTTTCCGCCGCGGAAAAACGCGGCGAGGGCCGCGTCCTCCTGGACAGGCTGGCCCTCGACGGAAGAAGGATCGAGGAAATGGCGGAAGGCTTGGAAACCGTGGCCGCCCTGCCCGATCCCCTGGGGGAGACGGTCTCGAGATGGCGGCGTCCGAACGGCTTGGAAATCGCCCAGGTGCGCGTGCCGCTGGGCGTGGTCGGCATGATCTACGAGGCGCGCCCCAATGTCACGGCGGACGCGGCCGGCCTCTGCCTCAAGACCGGCAATGCCGTCATCCTGCGGGGCGGATCCGAGGCGCTCGAGAGCAACCGCGTGATCGCGGCCGCGCTGCGCGGCGCGATCCGGTGCGCGGGTCTGCCGGCCGACGCGGTGCAGCTGGTCGAGAGCGCCGAGCGGGAGGCGGCCAGGTGTCTCATGCGGCTCACCGGTTATCTGGACGTTCTGATCCCGAGAGGCGGAGCCGGCCTGATTCGGACCGTGGTCGAAAACGCCACCGTACCCACGATCGAGACCGGCGTCGGCAATTGCCACGTCTATGTAGATCAGGATTGCGATCATGATATGGCCGAACGGATCATCATTAATGCCAAATGCCAGAGGCCCGCGGTATGCAACGCCATGGAGACGCTCCTCGTGCACGAGGCGGAGGCCGCCTCATTCATACCCCGCATCGCCCGTGCTTTGCTCGCCGCCGGGGTGGAGTTGCGCGGCTGCCCCCGCACTCTGGCCCTCGCGCCTGAAGCCAAGCCTGCCGCGCCGGAGGATTGGGATGCCGAGTACCTCGACCTCATCCTGGCCGTCAAGGTCGTCGACAGCCTGGAGGAGGCGATGGATCATATCGCAAAACACGGCACCAGGCATTCCGAGGCCATCGTGACACGCGACTACGCCAGAGCCCGCCGTTTCCTGGCCGGGGTCGACGCGGCGGTGGTATACGTCAACGCTTCCACCAGGTTCACCGATGGTTACCAGTTCGGCCTGGGGGCGGAGATCGGCATCAGCACGCAAAAGCTCCATGCCCGGGGACCCATGGGGCTTGCGGCCCTGACGAGCGTCAAGTACCAGGTGAGCGGCGACGGGCAGATCAGGCCTGAGCAGGCGGGTTGATGCTGGCATTTCCGGGTTGATATTGCGTTTTGCCCTGGATCCGGGTTGACGCCCGCTCGGGGCGCGCGTTATAATGTTTGTGGCATAACGGGACGTGGCCTGGGGCCGCGTCCCGATTTATGGGCGCACATTTGTGAAATCAGGATCAGATTTGTGAAAACAGTAACGAACCAGGCATCAACCGGAGTTTCGAAGGCCAAAGCTTTGCCCGTGGGATGCCGCGGCTTTGCCGCGGAGGTCCAGGGAACAAAGCCGCAGGCAGCCAAGGGTATTTTCGAAATCCGGGATCAAAGACCAAGAGGTGACGGGCCATGGCGGAAACAGAACTGGCGCGGATCGACACCATCATCGACCGGTACGGGCGCCAGGCGGACAAACTGATTCCTATCCTCCAGGAAACGCAAAAGGCATTCGGTTATCTTTCCGAACCGGCCATGGAGCGCATCGCGGACGCGCTCGACACGCCCCTGGCCAAGGTATACGGCGTCGCCACTTTTTATTCGCTCTTTAACACGGTGAGAAAGGGCAGGCATATCATCCGCCTCTGCGACAGCGCTCCCTGTCACCTGCGCGGCGCGGACCGGATCCTCGCGTCGCTCCGGTCCGAACTGGGCGTGGAACCCGGCCAGACGACCCCGGACGGGCTTTTTACCCTCGAGCACACGAGCTGCCTCGGCGTCTGCGACCAGGCGCCCGCGATGCTGATCGACGATGTGGTTTACGGCAACCTGACACCGGAAAAGATCAAAGAGATCATCGCGTCATTGCGCCAGGCGGCGGCCGCCGCCGGGCGGTAAAGAGGCGGAAGGGGGCACTCAAATGCAAAAACGCATCGTGTTGCGCAACTGCGGCCAGATCGATCCCGGATCGATCGACGAGTTCCTGGCCCATGACGGATATGCCGCCCTGCGCAAGGCCGTCAAGGAGATGACCCCGGCCGCGGTGCTGGACGAGGTCAAGAACTCGGGCCTTTTGGGGCGCGGCGGGGCCGCATTTCCCACCGGCCTCAAATGGTCTTTCACGGCCAAAGCCGAGGCCGGTGAGAAATACATCATCTGCAACGCGGACGAGGGCGAGCCCGGCACGTTCAAGGACCGCCTCATCATGGAGGGCGATCCCCACAGCGTGCTCGAGGGCATGGCCATCGCCGGCTACGCCGTGGGCGCCGGCAAGGGTTTCATCTATATCCGCGGCGAATACCGCCGCTCGATCGAAAGGATGCAAAACGCGCTCACGCAGGCGCGGGAGCGCGGGATCCTGGGGCAAGGCATCTTCGGCTCGGGTTTCGCGTTTGACGTCGAGATCCGGGAGGGCATGGGGGCGTACATCTGCGGGGATGAGACGGCCCTCATCGAGTCCATCGAGGGCAAGCGCGGCGAGCCCAGGGTCAAGCCCCCCTTCCCGGGCGTGGCCGGACTTTGGGGCAAGCCGACGGTGGTCAACAACGTTGAAACCCTGGCCAACGTGCCCCTCATCATCAAGAACGGCGCCGTCTGGTACAAGGGCATGGGCACGCAGCAATCGCCCGGCACCAAGATCTTTACGCTCTCAGGCGACATCAAGAACCCCGGCGCCTGCGAGGCTGAGTTCGGCGTCACGCTGCGCAGCCTCATCCAGGACTTTGGCGGCGGCGTCCCAGGGGGCCGCGCCTTGAAGCTCGTCCAGGTCGGCGGCTCCTCCGGCGCATGCCTGCCGGCCTCCATGCTGGATCTGGCCATGGACTACGCCACCCTGGCCAAGAACGAGGCCGCCCTGGGCTCAGGCGCCGTGCTCGTGCTCGATGATTCGAGGTGTGTCGTGGATCTGCTCCTGGCCGTGCAGAAGTTCTTTGCCCATGAGTCCTGCGGGCGTTGCACGCCCTGCCGCGAGGGCACCGAACGTCTTTACGAGATGACGGCCGCCATCCGGGAGGGCAAGGGGACCATGGCCGATCTTGCCACCATGGAGGAGCTTTGCCGGGTGATGCTGGTCTCGCCGCTCTGCGGCCTGGGACAGACCGCGCCGGTGCCTTTCCTCTCCTGTCTCAAGCACTTCCGCGCGGAGATCGAGGCTCATATCAAAGAAAAACGCTGCCCGGCCGGGGTCTGCCCCGTGGGCAAGACGGCCGCGGCCGCCCGCTAGAATGATGGCCGAGAAAGGACGTGACCCCATGGAGACGGTCAAGCTGACCATCGACGGTCATGAGATTACGGCTCCCAAGAATACCAACCTGGTGGAAGCCGCCAAATTGGCCGGCGTGGATATCCCAACCCTCTGTTACCAGCCCGATCTGGATGTAAAAGCCAACTGCCGGGTGTGCGTGGTCGAGGTCGAGGGCAGCCGCACGCTGCAGGCCGCGTGCGCCCAGCCCGTGGCCGAGGGGATGAAGGTGCGCACCAACAGCCCCATGGCCCGCGCCGCGCGCAGGATGGCCGTGGAACTGCTTTTGGCCGATCATCCCCAGGACTGCTTGAACTGCGTCAGGAGCCAGAACTGCGAACTCCAGCGCCTGGCCGAGCGCATGGGTATTCGCGAACGCCGTTTCGCGAACAGGGAAGGCGCCGGGCGGACCGTGGACGAATCCACCCCCTCCCTCGTGCGAGATCCGGCCAAGTGCGTGCTTTGCCGGCGCTGTGTGGCCGTCTGCGAGAATGTCCAGGGCGTAGCCGCGCTGCACCAGGTCAGGCGCGGCGCGCAAACCACCGTCGCCCCCGCTTGCGAGCGGGACCTCGCCGATGTAGCCTGCGCCCTCTGCGGCCAGTGCATTCACGTCTGCCCGGTGGGCGCCATCCGCGAGCGCGACGACACCGCTGCAGTCTGGAATGCCCTGGCCGATCCCAAGAAGCACGTCGTCGTGCAGACCGCGCCGGCCATCCGCGTGGCCATCGGCGAAGAAATGGGCATGGCGCCGGGTCAGGTGACCACGGGCCAGCTCGTGGCGGCCTTGCGGCGTTTGGGCTTCGACAAGGTTTTCGATACGGACTTTACGGCCGATCTCACCATCCTCGAGGAGGGTAACGAGCTTTTGCAGCGGCTCGGCAACAAGGGCACCCTGCCCCTGCTGACCTCCTGCAGCCCGGGCTGGATCAAGTTCATCGAACACTTCTACCCGGAGTTCTTGCCGAATCTGTCGACCTGCAAGTCACCCCAGCAGATGTTCGGGGCCCTGGCCAAGACGTACTACGCGGATAAGGCGGGGATTGACCCCAAGGATATCGTCTCCGTCTCCATCATGCCATGTACGGCCAAGAAATTCGAGTGCCGGCGCGAGGAGATGCAGAGCAGCGGCTACCAGGATGTGGACGTGGTCCTCACCACCAGGGAACTGGGGCGGATGCTCCGCGAGGCCGGCATCGTTTTCAAGGATCTCGACCCCGAGAAATATGACGATCCATTCGGCATCACCACGGGCGCGGGCCTCATCTTTGGCGCCACGGGCGGCGTGATGGAGGCGGCCCTGCGCACGGTCTACGAGGTCGTCACGGGGCAGGAATTAAAGAGCATCGATTTCCACGATGTCCGCGGCCTGCAGGGTATCAAGGAGGCCGAGGTCGACCTGAACGGCACGAGGATCAAGGTCGCCGTGGCGCACGGCCTGGGCAACGCCAGAAAGCTTTTGGACAGGATCAAGGCCGGCCAGGCGGATTACCACTTCATCGAGATCATGGGCTGCCCCGGCGGATGCATCGGCGGCGGCGGGCAGCCGATCCCCACGAATCTCGAGACCAGGATGGCCAGGATCAAAGCCATCTACGAGGCGGACGCGGGCATGCCGCTACGCAAGTCGCACGAGAATCCGGCGGTCAAGACGCTCTACACGGAATTCCTGGGAAAACCCCTGGGTGAAAAGTCGCATCATCTCCTGCACACGCATTACACGGCTAGGGGCAAGTATCCCAAGAAGGGTTGAGGCTCCAAAACACGCCAGCGTCCCGCCCCCCGCGCCACGTGCCGGGGGGCTTTTTGCGCGGCCCGGCAATGCTTCAGGCTTACAAACAGCGCGCGGCCTCTTTCGCCTCGGCATCCTCCATGGCTTGCGGGCCGGCAAAAGAAAGGGTGGCGCCGGATGTCCGCCGCCACCCCCGTTCTAAGTAATTTAAACCTAGAACAACTTGCCGAGGTTATTGAGGTTCAGGTTAGGATTGGCTTGGTAGCTGGTGCTTTGCTG
>JBLNBS010000034.1:0-3497 GCA_050260175.1 Patescibacteria group bacterium
CGAGCTGGCGGGTCTTGCGCACTGCCTCGGCCGTCACGCAGCAGGAAACCACGACGTAGAGCGAGGCCGGCGACGGAAAGGGCGCGGTCTCGAAGCCGCGGGCGCGAAAGAGCTCGGCGATGGCCTGACCGTCGTATTGATTGGCCTTGCAGCCCAGGGTAGCCACGGAAACGACGGGGGCCGGGCTCGAATCCGGATCTCCGCGGGGAAAGGCGGAAGGCGCATCAGTTTTTCTCCCCGCTGCAACACCGCGGGGCCTGCGTGGCAGAATACCCGCCATCGCGTAACTCCTTCGCAAGGTTTTTTCGCGCGCAAGCTTCCTCCGTGCGGACGCGCCCCAGGCACATGCCTGCGGGAGCGGCCGCGGCCGGCAAGTCTATTCCAGAACGGCCAAGGGGTGCAGGCCGCGGGATGCCTTGCCGCGTGCCCATGGAGGAATCGCGCCCGCCTCTCGCGAAGCATGGGGCGGTGCCACCGTTTCTTCGGGGAGGTTCGCCCATGCTCCGCGAGACCCTGTCCCTGGCGATCCGGCTTGTCCGCTCGCCGGCCGCCGCCTTTGACGCGCTTTTAGCCACAAAGCCTTATTCCGCCGTGATCAGGCTTGTCCTGGCCGCGCTCGCCCCGGTGACCGCCGTTTCCCTGGCCGGCTACCTCCCCGGGATCTCACGCCTTCTCCTGGTGCTCCTCACCCCGCCCCTCGTCTTCGGGGGCTGGCTGGTCTGGTCGGCCGTCATGACGGTCTTCACCCGCCTCCTGGGCGGCGGGGGCGGTTTCCTCACCAACCTGCTCGTCTACGGTTACGCCCAGGTTCCCTACATCCTGGCCCTGCCCGCCCTGCTGGCCGTCGTCGCCGGCCTCCTCCCCTTTGACGTCCCGGCCTTCATCCTTTTTTTCCTCAACGGCTGGAGCATCCTCCTCCTGTACATCGGCCTGGCGCGCGGGCATGGCTTCAGCCGAGGCCGGGCACTGGCGGCCCTCCTCGGCGGCCAGATGCTCCTCCCGCTCCTCCTGGCCTTCCTCGTGCTTGCCGTGGGCGGCCGCTGATACGCGGCGTCCAGCGCCCCGCTCGTAGAGGCCGGGCAGGTGGCTCAGGATCACGCCCGCCGGCAGAACGAGCGGGTGGGATTGCCGCCAGGCGGCCAGGGCGTTGAGATCCAGATCGGCGAGGACGATCCCCTCGCGCTCGGCATCGTCCGCCTGAGCCAGCACGCCGTCACCAAGGGGCGTCAGACCGCAGGGGGCATAGATCCCGCTTTGGCCCGTAAAGCGCAGGCCAAGGAGTGCGCCCACGAGATGGCTGGCAATGCCGTAGACCGGGGTTTCCTGAACGCGGGGCCAGATGCCGCGGCGGGCATACCACTCGTTGAACGCCTCGGGGTTGGCGGATTGCACGGCCACCACCTGGGCGCCCCGGGCGTAAGCCAGCCGGAAGGTCTCGAAAAACGTGGCGTCGTGGCAGATGGGAAAGGCCAGTTGCAACCTGCCGGCAGACGCGACCGCGAGGTCGCGGCCGGGCGCGAAACCCCACGCCGCCTCCGCTGACATGAGATGCAGCTTTTCCTGGATCCCGAGCAGGCGGCCGTCCGGGCCGTAACAGTAAGCGGCGTTGACCAGACGGCCGTCCTCCGCCACCCGCCTGATGCTGCCGCTGACGATGGCGACGCCATACGCCTTGGCCAACGAGGCAAAGGTCTCGGTGAAGACGCGCGTGGTAAAGGGCGAGACAAGGCGGATTACGTCCGCCACCGAGATCCCGCCGCCCTCGGTGTGATCGTTCAGATCGACCCCGGCGGCCAGGCGCGCGAGGCCCGGCAACAAACCCAGCAATTGCGTGCCGTTGTCCTCGGGGAAGACGACGAGTTCGGCGCCGCTTTCCCGGGCCTGCCGGACAAAGGACGCCATCCGCCCGGCGAAATCGCGGGCGGCCGGGGCAAGCCTGGCCTCCATCTGCACGGCCGCCACGCGCACGATGCCTTCCCGCTCCGCGGCGGCGGGCGGCGGAACCGATCCCCTGGCCGCGGCGCGGATCGGCCCGGGACGCGAACGCCACCGGAGCACGGTCCGGGCGGCAAGGATCTTCACGTCATCCCGGTTCATGCGCCCTCACCCCCGTTCCCCCCGTCGCATCCGGCCGCGGCCGATGCCAAACGCCTGTAGGCCTCGGGGAGGCGGCTCCGGTAGAGGCCGAGATTGAACGCGCTGAAGATGGGGAAGGACTCCCTGGCCCGAAGGAGTCCGTCATAGTCTATCTCGCCCGCGACGATCTCCGTCCGGTCGAGGCTGGTGGCTTCGGCGAGAATGCCGGTGCCGCCGACCGTCATCTCTACAGTGCCGATAATCCGGGAACGTCCCTCATGCCGCGCGCCGCACCACTCCCCCACCAGGCAGGCCTCGATGCCGGGCACCTGGTTGGCCTGCACGACCTGCCACAGGCCGGCCTGCTGGCGCGCGGGGTGATGAGGGGCGGGCAGGGCCTGGGGAACGCAAAGGAGATCGGCGCCCTGGAGGGCCAAAATGCGCCCGATCTCCGGTATTTGAACGTCATCGCCGATGATGAGGCCCAGGCGGCCCACTGGGGAGGGGATTGCCGCCAGTTCCCCGCCGGGGGTAAAGCCGGGCGGCGGCTGCAGCTGATCCTGGGCGCCCAGGAGGTCGCCCGAGGGGGACAGGACGAGGCCCCGGATCTTGATCGCGTCCCCGCAGCGCACGGGGATCGTCCCGGGCACGAGGCAGAGCCCCGCTTCCCGCGCCAGGCCGCCCAGGAGCTGGGCCAGGGTGCTCAGGGCCTCCTCGGGGAAACCGCGGGGGTACGATTCCTGATACGCCCCGCTCCAGGCGGGAAAGACGGCCAGCTGGACCCCGGCTTCGCGGCAGGCCGCGAGCTGCCACCGGAGATGATTCACCCATTCGTCCGGGCTCCAGCGCGGGTCGACACCCGACTGCACCGCGGCCACCTTGATGCGTTCCATGCCTTTTTCGTCCTCCCGGACGCCGCCCCGCCATGTCTGTCCCCAGGCTGCGCTTGCGACGGATCGGCGCAAACCCACCGGGATATACCTATGTCGTTTGGCATGGGCTAATGACCGGGCGAGTCTAGGTTCTAGAAGCTTTGTAAAAACCCGTTTTCGGATCGGTAAACGCAAATTACGTAGATTACTTTTCGCCGGAATGATGGGGTTTACCCCTTTTAATCTGCGCTAGGAGCTTGTGCGACTAACCTGATTTATAACATACGGAGCACAAACTCTGGTATCAAGCCCAGGGTTTTAACCCTGGGATCGCGGTGGTGAGGTTTTTCACACCGCTCCTAGTTCTACTACGTCAAGTATATAGAGCCGGATAAGCTTTCTTCTGACAACTTGTGTAGGGCGGGATAAACGGCGCCGGGTGCGCCGGTGCGGCCTGATAGACTTCGCATCTCGGCGTCACTTCGTCGTTGCGCTGCTCGGCGTACATTTAGTACGCCTGCGCTGCTCACTTCCTCGTTCCTTGATCTG